>NZ_JBEPQV010000023.1:117500-130199 GCF_040548035.1 Bradyrhizobium sp. LB8.2
TCCGATAGCGAGGCGGTCAAGCTTCGCTAAAAGGATCATTTACAACTCGCTTGTCTTTCAATGCAGCCTTGTGAGCTACCCTGGAAGACGCACGAGCGCCGAAATGATCCGGAGATAATGGAGTACCGCGCAGAAATCTTCTGCACGATCCAACTCGGATCGATCTCCTCTTTACGATGTCAGAAATCACGCACGTCACTGTCCATCCGGACTAGTGGGTGCGAAGTGATGTTTCGCGGACGACGGTTGAGTTGTCGGTGATCAAACCATCTGGTGGAGCCAGACGGGATCGAACCGACGACCTCATGCTTGCAAAGCACGCGCTCTCCCAGCTGAGCTATGGCCCCGTAACCAGAAGACGAATGCTCACTCGATGAGTGTGGTGGGCCTGGGAAGACTTGAACTTCCGACCTCACGCTTATCAAGCGCGCGCTCTAACCAACTGAGCTACAAGCCCCTAACGCATATCCAGTTAAGGACCGGGATCCTGCAACCATGCAGGCCCAGCGCGTGTTCGTCCGCGAAGAAAGAGAAACGAAGACGGCGAAATCCCGCCAATGCAGCTCAACGATCCTGACGACCGTTGGCCACTGATGTTTCTAAAACGATCCGATAGTTAGCCGAAGCTAAGCTGAAGGATCATCCTTAGAAAGGAGGTGATCCAGCCGCAGGTTCCCCTACGGCTACCTTGTTACGACTTCACCCCAGTCGCTGACCCTACCGTGGCCGGCTGCCTCCATTGCTGGTTAGCGCACCGTCTTCAGGTAAAACCAACTCCCATGGTGTGACGGGCGGTGTGTACAAGGCCCGGGAACGTATTCACCGTGGCGTGCTGATCCACGATTACTAGCGATTCCAACTTCATGGGCTCGAGTTGCAGAGCCCAATCCGAACTGAGACGGCTTTTTGAGATTTGCGAAGGGTTGCCCCTTAGCGTCCCATTGTCACCGCCATTGTAGCACGTGTGTAGCCCAGCCCGTAAGGGCCATGAGGACTTGACGTCATCCCCACCTTCCTCGCGGCTTATCACCGGCAGTCTCCCTAGAGTGCTCAACTAAATGGTAGCAACTAAGGACGGGGGTTGCGCTCGTTGCGGGACTTAACCCAACATCTCACGACACGAGCTGACGACAGCCATGCAGCACCTGTGTTCCAGGCTCCGAAGAGAAGGTCACATCTCTGCGACCGGTCCTGGACATGTCAAGGGCTGGTAAGGTTCTGCGCGTTGCGTCGAATTAAACCACATGCTCCACCGCTTGTGCGGGCCCCCGTCAATTCCTTTGAGTTTTAATCTTGCGACCGTACTCCCCAGGCGGAATGCTTAAAGCGTTAGCTGCGCCACTAGTGAGTAAACCCACTAACGGCTGGCATTCATCGTTTACGGCGTGGACTACCAGGGTATCTAATCCTGTTTGCTCCCCACGCTTTCGTGCCTCAGCGTCAGTATCGGGCCAGTGAGCCGCCTTCGCCACTGGTGTTCTTGCGAATATCTACGAATTTCACCTCTACACTCGCAGTTCCACTCACCTCTCCCGAACTCAAGATCCTCAGTATCAAAGGCAGTTCTGGAGTTGAGCTCCAGGATTTCACCCCTGACTTAAAGACCCGCCTACGCACCCTTTACGCCCAGTGATTCCGAGCAACGCTAGCCCCCTTCGTATTACCGCGGCTGCTGGCACGAAGTTAGCCGGGGCTTATTCTTGCGGTACCGTCATTATCTTCCCGCACAAAAGAGCTTTACAACCCTAGGGCCTTCATCACTCACGCGGCATGGCTGGATCAGGGTTGCCCCCATTGTCCAATATTCCCCACTGCTGCCTCCCGTAGGAGTTTGGGCCGTGTCTCAGTCCCAATGTGGCTGATCATCCTCTCAGACCAGCTACTGATCGTCGCCTTGGTGAGCCATTACCTCACCAACTAGCTAATCAGACGCGGGCCAATCTTTCGGCGATAAATCTTTCCCCGTAAGGGCTTATCCGGTATTAGCACAAGTTTCCCTGTGTTGTTCCGAACCAAAAGGTATGTTCCCACGCGTTACTCACCCGTCTGCCGCTGACGTATTGCTACGCCCGCTCGACTTGCATGTGTTAAGCCTGCCGCCAGCGTTCGCTCTGAGCCAGGATCAAACTCTCAAGTTGGACTTGAACTTTGAACCGGCTGATCACAACGTTTTGACGAGGTCCCACCATTTTTCATCGACCGAAGTCGATGAGCTGCCCGCGATTCACATCGCTGGCAACGATGGTGTAACCTTAAAACGTGTACCGCCGAAGTCTTTCGTCCGGTCCCGATCCAAAAAGCCGAAGCTCTTTAAATGCGAGACCCGCAAGGACTCCGCCGTCCACGTTTCTCTTTCTTCATCTTCACTTGTCAAACAGCCCGGGACCGATGTGGCCCCAACCTTCCAGAGAGGAAGGGTTCCGACACCCTTACCGACGATGAATGAACTCCAATCGACTTACGTCGACTGTTGTGTCACTCAACAAGGTGAGGAGCATCAGTGGCGCGTTCGCTCGCCTTGGTCAGTGACCCGGCGGCGCCGCGCTCAGTGGTCGGGTTATAGGCCCCACCCATCGGAGTTGTCAACGACCATTGTCAGAAAATCGTCGCACGGTGGATTGTTCTAAAAAATCGCGTGATTCCATGTGGTTAGAGAAGCGTGGAGCGGACGGTTTGGATCGGCGCGGCGGAAAAACCCAAAAAAAGTTTGGCCTGCGGGGGCTTCTGGAGGCTGCCTGCAGCGCCCCTCCAGACAGGTCCCTCGCGCCGGGCCGTTCGGGAAACTTTTCCATATCAGGCGCCGTACTTGAGCCACATTCCCGCGGCGTTCTGGTACAGACAGAGCTTGAATCGCAGGAATGCCAGTGGGGGCTGCCGGCGGTTTGCTTGGGGTCAGAGGAAGGCGATCATAGGATGAAGCGGCCTTCTTCAGACGTTCGCGAGACATCGAGAGATCTTTTTTCCGCTTAGCTGTTCGTAGTTTCGGCCGGCCCGTCATCAGGGCCTTCTGACCGCGGACGCCTATGCGGCTTGCCCTTTTCGAGCGGTGCCCCTGAAGAGGGCGGCGTAAGAAGGGGCTCGAAACCGGCTCTTGGGTCGTTGATTGGGGGATTTGGGTTGAACCAAAGGACGTCACGCGGCGCTTACGGGCGTGAGACCGGGATCATCGATCTCGGCCACGAGCCGCCGCTGTCCGTTGATGGTTCGGAAGCCGCGGTCATCGATCGCCGCCGTGTCTCGGTGCAATGGTTCAGCGGGACGATCTTGACCGGACTCTGCGGCGCAGCCCTGATCGGCGGCGCCGTTTTCGCATCGCTCGACGGCGAAATGACCTTCGCCAAGGTGCCGGAGCGGGTCGAAGGCGCGCTGCGCGGCGCATTCGGTGCGGCTGACCGCGCCGCCACGCTGCACAAGAGCGACCGCCTGCCACCGCCCAACGAATCCACGGCCTCGCGCAACATCGTGCGCGTCTCGACCGTCGCCCGCGTCGGCAGCCGCGACGTGATGCGGGTGCGCCCCTTCATCCGGATTGCCGGCAATCTGTCGATGACGACGAGCGACCTGTCGGCGAAGATCCCGCCGTTCAACGCCCAGCGCCTTCTCACCGATGTCGGCTCCGATCCGAAGACCGCATCCGACGATCCCAACAATCCGGAAGCGGTCGAACCCGACGCCGAGGTCTCCTTCGTCACCAAGGACCTGTCGCCGGTGCTGCCGAAGGCCAAGATTTCCGCAGTGGTGGCGCTCGATGACATCCTGATGCGGGTGCGCGATGCCGCCAACTGGCGCGGCAATGGCGGGGTGCGCTACGCCACGCTCGCCAATGCCGCCACCGACGTCTCCGGCGCGACCGGCCCGTCCGACATCAGAAGCGCCTACGCCACCGAAGTGTCGCCGTCCGATCCCTATGCCGGCTTCGAGACGCGCGTGGTGCCGGAAAACGTCACGCTGCTGCCGAAGACCAAGGAGCAGATCACCGGGGGCAATCCCAACGGCGAACGCGTCCACATGGTCAAGAAGGGCGACAGCGTCGCTGGCGTGTTGCGCGATCTCGGCGCCACGGCCGACGAGATCAAGGCGATCGCCGCGACGCTCGGGCCCCGCGGCCGCGACGGCGGCCTGAAGGAAGGCGAGAAGCTGCGCATCCTGATGGCGCCTGCAAGCCCTGGCGCCCGTCTGCAACCCTACCGCGTGGTCATCGCCAACGAGACCATGGTCGAGGCGATCGCGGCGCTGTCCGATCTCGGCAAATACGTCGCGGTCGACGTCTCCAGCATGAACACCGTCGCCGACGCTGGGGCCAACGCCAACAGCGACGACGATGACGACGATGACGGCACTGGTGTGCGGCTCTACCAGAGCATCTACGAGACCGCGATGCGCAACAAAGTGCCGATGCCCGTCATCGAAGACATGATCAAGATCTACTCCTACGACGTCGATTTCCAGCGCAAGGTGGCGCCAGGCGATTCATTCGACGTGTTCTACGCCGGCGAAGACGAGGGCGTGACCGCGAGCGAAAAGAACGACGTGCTGTTCGCTTCGCTCACGCTCGGTGGCGAGACCAAGAAATACTACCGCTACCAGAGCCCTGACGACGGCGTCGTCGACTACTACGACGAGACCGGCAAGAGCGCGAAGAAATTCCTGGTGCGCAAGCCCGTCAACAACGCCATCATGCGCTCCGGCTTCGGCGGCCGCCGCCACCCGATCCTCGGCTATGTGAAGATGCACACCGGCGTCGACTGGGCCACCTCTTACGGAACCCCGATCTTCGCCTCCGGCAACGGCGTGATCGAGAAGGCCGGCCCCGAGGGCGGTTACGGCAAGTACATCCGGATCAAGCATAACAACGGCTACGAGACCGCCTACGGCCACATGTCGGCCTTCGCCAAGGGCATGGAGCCCGGCAAGAAGGTGCGGCAGGGCCAAGTGATCGGCTTCGTCGGTTCGACCGGCGCGTCGACAGGCCCTCACGTCCACTACGAAATCCTCGTCAACGGCCGCTTCGTCGATCCGCTGCGCGTAAAGTTGCCGCGCGGCCGTTCGCTGGAAGGCCCGATGCTGGCCGGCTTCGAGAAGGAGCGCGACCGGCTCGACGGCATGATGAGCGGCCGCGCCGGCGCCATCGCGAGGATGTCAGACGCGACGGGCGGGCCGTTGCAGGTCACCAACCGGTAGCCCACGGTCGTCGCCAATCGTCAGAGAACCGACCGGCGCCCGCCGGGCGTCGGCTCCAGAACCTTCCGTTCTGGAGCCGATTTGCGTTCTGCATCCGATTTGGTTGGAACCGGCTGGGGCGCGAACCGGTTGGTTTCCCACTAGGCAGGGGCTGAATGGAGGATGTTATGGACAATTGGACGAACGCAAAGCTGTGCGACGTCGCCAACCTGATCCTCGGTGCATTCCTGTTCTTCTCGCCGTGGATCTTCGGCTTCGACGCCGGAAGGCCCTCCCAGAACGCACATATCGCGGGCATCGTGATCGCAATTTTGGCCATCGCGGCGCTTGCCGCCTTCGCAGTATGGGAAGAATGGCTGAACCTGATCGTCGGCCTGTGGACTCTCATTGCGCCTTGGGTCCTCGGATTCGAGGGGACCAAGACGGCGATGACGATCCACGTCGTGGTCGGCATCGCAGTCGCCGTGCTTGCCGCCATCGAGCTCTGGATCATGTCACAAAACCCGCCGCGGCTGACCGCAGGCCGCTAGTAGACTGCGCCCCGCCCCACGGCACGGGCGGGGCCACGATTGGAGCGGCGCTACGGCAACGCAGTTGCGCGCACGATCACGAAGACGATCCCGATCGCCGTAAGACCAAACGAGACAGCCATGAGCGGCAGCAGGACATCGATCGCGGCATCGGTGCCGTGAAGCGTTGCACCCCAAACCTTGAAGTCGCCGGCTTCCCAATCATGCAATGAGGGCTGCTGTGGATGCGGCTCATCGGACACGTGGTGCCTCCAGACCCGCGACAATATCCACGGAATGCCCGCCGCGACCAGGAACAACAGGCTGACAAACGCAAGCAACAGGCTGACATCACTGCTGCGATCGAACAGTACCCAGGCCATCAGCGCGAACCAGGCGACAAGGACGACCGCGGCACCATAGATCTTTGGATGAAGCTCGTCGAAGGCCGGTCGGTTGCGGGAGACAAGATCCTTGTTCATGGCGATACCCCACATTTGCGGGATTCGCCGGGAACCCATGGCAAGTGCCTTAGCAGCCGACAAGAACTATCGGACGCGACGTCGGTCAACTCCGACGCCGGATTGGTGCGTCCAACCGACGGATCCATGTGGGGCAACCTGGCCCGGTCGCAGCAGTTTCATTAAATATCCCAACTCGAGCCAGAGCGGGCGAGATGCTTCTGTTAGCGGAACCAACCAATGGTCGCCACGATTGGTTTTGGTGGCGGTTTCCTGCCTGTTCAGTCAAGAGGAGGACAATCCATGCAGCGCCTCTCACGTGACGACGTGATCAAGGCCGTCAGCGGAGCTGACGACGTCACGATTGCACAGATCATCGGAACCGGCGCGACAGTCGAGGAGCTTGCCGAGGCCCAGGCATGGCTCGCCAACGACGAGCCCATGATCAACGACCTCCGTCCACTAGCGCAGGGCCGGGTGCGCGAGCTCGTGGATATCCTTTCGGAGCTTGAACAGGAAGGCGACGAGGAAGGTCCGGCCGATCCCGGCTCTGCGCCCGCAGTCAGTTAGCAAGCCGACCGAGTTGACCAAACATTTCGCCCCGGAGAGGCATCGCCTTCCGGGACGTTTTTCATTTTGCGGTGAGCGCCAGGTTCAGTTGAGCCTGCGCTTCGACACGGGCACGTCGAACTGGGCGATTTCCGCAGTCTGCGCCGCCTTGCCGTTGAAGGTCAGCACGTTGCCTGCCGATGAAATCGCAACCGCATCGCCGTCCCTGACGTCGCCGCCGAGGATCATCTCGGCGAGCGGATCCTGGACGTAGCGCTGGATCACCCGCTTCAGCGGCCTGGCGCCATAGGCGGGATCCCAGCCCTTTTCCGCGAGCCAATCGCGCGCCTTGCCATCCAGCGTCAACACGATCTTGCGATCGGTCAACAGGTTCTGGAGCCGCGCGAACTGGATCTCGACGATCCGGCCCATCTCGCTCTTCTGCAAACGATGGAACAGGATGATTTCGTCGACGCGGTTGAGGAATTCGGGGCGGAAATGTCCGCGCACCGTCGCCATCACGTGCTCACGCACGGCGGAGGTATCCTCGCCCTCCGGTTGATTCACCAGAAACTCCGAACCGAGGTTCGAGGTCATGACGATCAGCGTGTTGCGGAAATCGACGGTACGGCCCTGGCCGTCAGTCAGGCGGCCGTCGTCGAGCACCTGCAACAGGACGTTGAACACGTCCGGATGCGCCTTCTCGACTTCGTCGAACAGCACCACCTGGTAAGGCCGGCGCCGCACCGCTTCGGTGAGTGCGCCGCCCTCGTCGTAGCCGACATAGCCCGGGGGCGCGCCGATCAGCCGCGACACCGAATGCTTCTCCATGTATTCGGACATGTCGAGGCGGACCATCGCGGTCTCGTCGTTGAAGAGATACTCCGCGAGCGCCTTGGTCAGCTCGGTCTTGCCGACGCCGGTCGGACCCAAGAACATGAACGAGCCCATCGGCCGGTTCGGATCCTGAAGGCCTGCGCGCGAGCGGCGCACGGCGGTCGCGACCGCACGCACGGCCTCAGCCTGCCCGACGACGCGTTGTCCGAGCTGCGCCTCCATCCTCAGGAGCTTCTCCTTCTCGCCTTCCAGCATCTTGTCGACGGGCACGCCGGTCCAGCGCGAGACCACCTGCGCGATATGATTGGCGGTAACCGCCTCCTCCATCATCTCGCCGGAGCTCTGCGTTGTATTTTCCTTGGCCTCGATATCCGCAAGCTGCCTCTCGAGCTCCGGAATTCGGCCATAGGCCAGCTCACCGGCGCGCTGGAATTCGCCGCGCCGCTGGGCGTCGGCGAGATCGACACGCAAGCTGTCGAGTTCAGCCTTCAGCTTCTGGGCGTTGGAGAGCTTGTTCTTCTCCGCGCTCCAGCGCGCTGTCAGCGCCGCAGACTTCTCCTCAAGCTCGGCCAGCTCCTTCTGCAGCGCTTCAAGACGGGACTTGGAGCCGAGGTCGCTTTCCTTCTTGAGCGCTTCCTGCTCGATCTTGAGCCGGATGATCTCGCGGTCGAGCGAATCCAGCTCTTCCGGCTTGGAATCGACCTGCATCTTCAGCCGCGCGGCCGCCTCGTCCATGAGATCGATAGCCTTGTCCGGGAGGAAGCGGTCGGTGATGTAGCGGTTGGACAGCGTCGTCGCCGCCACGAGTGCGGAATCGGCGATCCGCACACCATGGTGCTGCTCGTATTTGTCCTTCAGCCCGCGCAGGATCGAGATCGTATCCTCGACCGTGGGCTCGCTGACGAAGATCGGCTGGAAGCGCCGCGCCAGTGCCGCATCCTTCTCGACATGCTTGCGATACTCGTCAAGCGTGGTCGCGCCGATGCAATGCAGCTCGCCGCGCGCAAGCGCGGGCTTGAGCAGGTTCGATGCGTCCATCGCGCCATCGCCCTTGCCCGCGCCAATCAGCGTGTGCATCTCGTCAATGAACAGGACGAAATTGCCGTCGCTCGCGGTCACCTCCTGAAGCACGGCCTTCAACCGCTCCTCGAACTCGCCGCGATATTTCGCGCCGGCGATCAGCGAACCGAGGTCCAGCGACAGCAGCTTCTTGTCCTTCAGGCTCTCCGGCACGTCGCCATTGACAATGCGCAGCGCCAGGCCCTCGGCGATGGCGGTTTTGCCGACGCCGGGCTCGCCGATCAGGACAGGATTGTTCTTGGTCCGGCGCGACAGCACCTGGATCGTACGGCGGATCTCCTCGTCGCGGCCGATGACCGGATCGAGCTTGCCGTCGCGCGCCGCCTGGGTCAGGTCGCGCGCATATTTCTTCAGCGCGTCATAGGCGTTCTCGGCGGTCGCGGAATCCGCGGTCCGGCCCTTGCGCAGCGCCTCGATCGCCGCATTGAGGTTTTGCGGAGTGACGCCGCCCTTGGCGAGGATCGCGCCGGCCTCGCTGGTCTTCTCCAGCGTGAGGCCAAGCAGCAGCCGCTCGACGGTGACAAAGCTGTCGCCGGCCTTCTCGCCGGCCTTTTCGGCGGCGTCGAAGGTGCGGGCGAGCTCAGGCGCCAGATAGATCTGGCCGGCGCCGCCGCCAGAGACCTTCGGCACCTTGTTAAGGGCGTCCTCGGTCGCCTTCAGAATTGCGCGGGAATTGCCGCCGGCACGGTCGATCAGGCCGGCAGCGAGGCCTTCATTGTCGTCCAGCAGCACCTTCAGCAGGTGCAGGGTCGAAAACTGCTGGTGCCCTTCGCGCACCGCAAGCGACTGCGCGGACTGGACGAAGCCTCTGGAGCGTTCGGTATATTTGTCGATGTTCATTTGTCTTCTTCCCTCGGCCTGCCCCAGGAGCCCTCTAAGGCACTCCAAACGGCATCTTCATTGGGTTTCCGATGACCGCATTGACGTTTCTCAACCGGTAACGGTCGTTATCAGCTGGCGCTGGCGCCGGCCTGACCCAGATGTGGGAAGCGTGCCCTTGGACCGGAAGAGGCGAGTTCACAATTTCGTGCGCGGATCTGCCAGCTTGGCGCCGGTGGGTCGAATCCCCTAAGTAGCGGCATGACACCTAGCGCAATGACAGCCAACCAGACCGCCGAGATCACCAGCCTCTACCGTTATCCGATCAAAGGCCTGACGCCGGAGTCCCTGCCCCGGATCTCACTGCGATCCGGCCAGACCCTGCCCGCCGACCGCCGCTACGCCATCGAGAACGGCCCGAGCGGGTTCGACCCTGATGCGCCCCAATGGAAGCCGAAAATCCAGTTCCTGATGCTGGCGCGCAATGAGCGGCTGGCTTCCCTCGACAGCCGTTTCGAGGACGCGACCAACCGCCTGACTATCCGCAAGGACGGCCAAATCGTCGCCAGCGGCGATCTCGAGACCGCGGCCGGGCGCGCCGCCATCGAGGGCTATTTCAGCGAGAACTTTCAGCCGGAGTTGAAGGGCCCGCCCAAGGTCCTGTCCGGCCGCGACCACAGCTTTTCCGACGTCGCTCGCAAGGTCGTGTCCATCATCAATCTCGACAGCGTCCGCGCGCTCGAGACTATGCTCGGCGGCGCCGCGGTCCACCCTCTGCGTTTCCGCGCCAATCTCTACGCGAAGGGCTGGCCGGCCTGGTCCGAGCTCGACCTCGTCGGCCAGACGCTCGCGATCGGGCGGGCCCGGCTGGAAGTGGTCAAGCGCATCAAGCGCTGCCCGGCCACCAATGTCGACCCTAATACCGCAAGGCGCGATCTCGAAATCCCGGCCACGCTCTCAAGCAATCTCGGCCACATGGACTGCGGCATCTATGCCGAGGTGATCGCCGACGGCGAGATCGGCGTCGGCGATCAGATCGCGGTGGAAGAGCCGAAGCTGGTGTGACGCGGCGCCGGCTCCACGTACTCCGTCATTGCGAGCGCAGCGGCGCAGCGAAGCAATCCAAATATCTATCTGTTGAGGCAGTCTGGATTGCTTCGTCGCTTTGCTCCTCGCAATGACGGGGCAGAACCTCAGTTCGGCATCACATAGGCATAGATCCGGCCGCGCGAGATCGGCGCTTCGCGGACGCGGTTGCCGTTGTTGCCGGAGATCATGATCGGATTTCCCTGCGCATCGACGCCGGTGATGATGCCGACATGGCCGCCGCCGCGACCGCGCGACATGACCGCGATGGCGCCGACCTGCGGGCCCGAGACGCGCGTGCCATAGCGCGCAAACGAACTCGCCATGTCGGATCCCGTGCCGCGATGGCCAGTATGCTCGAGCACCATGTTCATGAAACGCGCGCACCACAGGCTGCCGCGGCCGGTCGGATTGCCGCCGACATAGCGGCGTGCCTCGGACACGAGGCCCGACCCGCCGCTGAAGCCGCCGCTGCTCATCGCCACGCCTTCGCCGCTCGCAGCCACTCGATCGCGACGGCTCATGGCCATCCGACGGCTAACGCGCGGGGTCGTTCCACCGCCACCGCTCATGGCCATTCCACCATCACCGCTCATGGCAATGCCGCCGCTGTTGGCATTCGGATCATAGCTGGCGAAGGCGTTGCCGAAGCCGCTCGCCTGCAATTGCGCCGCGCCGCGCTCGAAGCGCGAGCTGCGTGCATGATACCGATAATGATGATGTCTGCTGGCGTGATGCGCGTAAGCGTGCCGCTCTGCGCTATGACGATGAGACCGTGCTGACGCCGGAGAGGAGAACGCGGCGACCGCCGCGAAGAAAACAGCCAGCACGACGACACAACGCGACAGGCGAGACGCAAACAACTCGAACATTCTTCATCCTTTTGACACCCCACTTCCCAATCGGCCTGTGCGGTGGCCGACATCCGCCGGCTGTATCAGTATCCCGATGTGGCGAGAACAAGACGGGGTCGCGAAGATTTTGGACGATGATTAACGAGTGTTAGGGTGCATGCGCTGACCGCAGAGCGGCATTCCAATGCCGCAGCCACCTCAGGGAGAAAACCGGATGCCGTACGCCCTCACGAAGGACAACCACCGTCTCTATTTCGAAGAAGCAGGCGCGGGCACGCCGATTATTTTTCTGCACGAATTCGCGGCCGACTACACCAATTGGGAGCCGCAGATGCGCTACTTCTCGCGCGGCCATCGCTGCATCACCTATTCGGCGCGCGGCTACACGCCATCGGACGTGCCTGATGGCGAAGTCTACAGCTACATGCATTTCTACACCGATGCGCTCGCGGTGCTCGATCATCTCAAGATCGAACGCGCGCACCTCGTGGGACTGTCGATGGGCGCCTATTCGTCGCTCCAGATCGGGCTGAACGCACCGCAGCGCGCGCTATCGATGACACTCGCCGGCGTCGGCTCCGGCTCGGAGGTCGAGAACCTCGACGCCTGGCGCAAGCAGTGCCGCGCCAACGCGGAGCAATTCGAGACGCTCGGCTCCGCGGAAGTCGCAAAAGTTACGCGCGAAGCGCCGAGCCGGATTCCCTTCCTGGTGAAGGACCCGCGCGGCCACGCCGATTTCTACGCCGCTCTGGCACGCCACGACGCCAAGGGATCGGCGCGCACGATGCGCGGCTTCCAGGGCGGCCGCCCCTCGATCTTTGCGATGACGGACGCGATCAGAGGCGCCGCGACGCCGGCACTCATCATCTGCGGCGACGAGGACGATCCGTGCATCGCGCCGAGCCTGTTCCTGAAGAAGCATCTGCCTGCGGCAGGGCTCGCGATGTTTCCGAAGTCCGGCCACGTGCTCAATCTCGAAGAGCCGGCGCTGTTCAACGAAACGGTGGAACGGTTCGTCACGCTGGTGGAAACGGGAAGATGGCCGGCGCGCGATCCGAGGTCGCTGGCCGCGCATTAGAGCAAGCGCGTCACCACACGCTCTGTCATTGCGAGCGCAGGCGAAGCAATCCAGAATCCCTCCGCGGAAAGACCCTGGATTGCTCACATGGGGATTTGGTGTGTCAAGGCGGATGTTCAGCTTTTTGTTTGATTGCTGCCAGCTTTTCGTCCGACCGCTGGGTCTTTCGGATGGCGCGCGCAGATCGTGTCAAGGTCGGCCCGGAGGGCCGCCGCGAAGCGGCTTGACCTTGACGCGAGCGAGCA
>NZ_JBEPQV010000024.1:0-128291 GCF_040548035.1 Bradyrhizobium sp. LB8.2
CGCCCATTGGGCGTCAGTCAAAACGAATCGGTCCATCCCAAGCTTGAATCACAACCAAGCCCCGATGAGAATCCTGAATCCCAACAGACCCTAGAGCATGATCCGGAGAAGTGTGCAGCGGTTCTCCGAAAAGATCATGCTCAGACGGTAGAGGCAAACGAAAACGGCGGGACGTGAGTCCCGCCGCTGTTGCATGTTGTTGCAAATCGTTACTTCGCGCCGTCAGACGGCTTCTGGGTATCCGGGGCCGGCTTGCTCGGCGCGGCGCCCGTGGTCACGCCAGGCCCGGTGTTGGTGCGCGGCGGCGTCACGTCGCGCATGCCGGGAGGTGCCGCCGGATTGGCCGACGGCGCCTGCTGCGCAGTCTGCGTCGCCGGCGCGTTGCTCGCCTCGTTGCCGGTGTGTGTGTTGTTCAGGCCGTAGAATACGGCACCCAGCACCAGCGCAATTGCTACTGCAAACATCGCAACCTTGCCGCTGGAGGCAGGGCCTTCACCAAGCTCGGGATCGGCCTGAAGCTGGGCATCCCGTCGCGCCGCGTTGCGATACTCATCATCGGCGAGATTCGGGCGATACGGATCGTTGGTAAAACGGTCGTCAGCCATCGATTTGGTCTCCTCGATTATTGCCCTCGGACAACCCTCAGGTGCGAGATTCTGTTCCATTCCCCATTATGCTTTCGTCGCATGTTTCGGGAACCTGTTCGCCTGGGAACCCGAAGCGTAAGTTCCGTGGCATAGGGAGGAACTGAACGATGTGGAGCTTGCCGCCGAGCGATAGCGTGCTGCACCTGCTGTCGCTGGTCGCGGTTGCAGCGCAAGGCATGAGCGCCGCGCTCGCAGCCGGCCGCCGCAGCATGGACTGGCTCGGCGTCTGCTTCCTCGGCTGCATCACGGCGCTCGGCGGCGGCACCTTGCGCGATCTCTTCCTGGGTCACTATCCGCTGGCCTGGGTGCAAAACCCAATCTACCTCGCGCTGGCTGGCGGCGCCGCTTTCCTCACCATCCTGATGGCGCGCCTCGTGCACCGGCTGAAGGTGGCCTTCATCGTGCTCGATGCCATCGGCCTCGTCGTCTTCACCATGACGGGCTGCGATATCGCCTGGCAGATGGACGCCACGCTGCCGATCGTCATCGTCTCCGGCATGGTGACCGGCTGCGCCGGCGGCGTGTTGCGCGACGTGCTCTGCAATGACGTGCCGCTGCTGTTCCGCTCCGAGCTCTACGCCAGCGTCTCGGTCGTTACCGGCTTGTTCTATGCGACCGCCTTCGGCCTCAAGCTCAACACCGAGCTCTGGACCATTTTGACCTTTATCCTCGGCATCAGCTTCCGCCTGCTGGCGGTGCGCTACAAATGGGAGATGCCGAAATTCGTCTTCACGGACGATGAGGAGCGAAAGCCCTGACTACGGCTCCTGCTTTCGCGCCTTGGCGACCTGTGACGCCGTCACCAGCGGCGCGGCATTGCCCCAGGAATTGCGGATGTAGTTCGTCACCGCCGCGATCTCTTCGTCGGACAATTGCTTGCCATAGGCCGGCATCTCGCCGGTGTTGGGCGCGCGCCGCGTTGTCACAGTGTGGGCGCCGTCGAGGATGATGCGCAAGGTCGAGGACGGATTGACCGATTGCAGCAGCGCGTTGCCAGGCAGCGGCGGATAGATGCGCGGCGCGCCGGAGCCGTCGGCCTCGTGGCAGGCAATGCAGAGTTTGGCGTAGACCGCCTGGCCGGCCTTCATCTCGGCATCGTCAGGCGGCGTCACGATCGTCTCGCGCCGTGCCGGCGGCAGGCCCTTCAGGTAAACCGCGATCGCACGCACATCGGCATCGCTCATCTTCGAGGTCGAGTTGACGACCACCTCCGCCATCAGCCCGCCGGCATGGCTCCTGGCGTTGCGCCCGCTCTGAAGATATTCGGTGATGTCCTCGACGCTCCACGACTTCAGCCCGGCGCGGGGAGCGCCATCGAGCCTTGGTGCGTACCAGCCGCCGACCTTGTTGCCCGAGAGTGCTTGCGCCTGCTTGTCCGCGCCAAAATAGTTCTTCGGCGTATGGCAGGCGCCGCAATGGCCGAGCCCGGTGACGAGATAGCCGCCCCGATTCCACGCCGCGCTCTGGCTCTGGTCCGGCTCGAACAAGCCGGGTTTGAAATACACCATGTTCCAGATCCGCATCAGGCCGCGATAGCCAAACGGCCAGCGTAGCTCAGGCGGCTTGTTCCGGCTCGTGACGGCCGCGAGCGTTCCGAGATAGGCCCGGATCGCCAGCGTGTCGTCTTTCGTCATCCGCGTGAAATAGGGATAGGGGAACGCCGGATAATAGTTCGAGCCGTCGGGTGCGACGCCGGTGCGCACAGCGCGGGTAAAATCGGCATCCGTCCAGGCGCCGATGCCGGTGTCGCGGTCCGGGGTCAGGTTCGGCGCGTAGATTGCGCCAAAGGGCGTGTCGATGCGCTTTCCGCCCGCGAACGGTTTTGCGGGATCGGCGGTGTGGCAGCCCGCACAATCGCCGGCCTCAACCAGCACTTTGCCGTAGGCGATCAGCTCCGGCGACGGCTCTGAAGCGAGGGCCGCGCTCGTAACCGCACTGCACAACGCCAGACCCACGAGAGCCAAGCCAGCCAGAATCGTCCGCATCGAAAGCCTCTCCTGCGACCCATCGACGCCGTCCCGCGTGACCGGGGCGTCAATTCGTTTCGCGACGGCGGGGGTATCGTGACACAAATTGACAATCGCCGATGCCATTGCAGCCACGAAATTGCGATTATCACCCGGCGCCGTCTCTGGGCCAGATTTGTGATGCGGAGCGTGAAATATCCGACATAGAGTGGCAAAGATGGTCGGCGCGCCCTAGCTAAAAACAACGGGCAGGCAACGGCTTAAGCAGCCAAGCGCTCAAAAGGGCGGAAGAGGACATAATGGGCATCAACCAGGGTCCGATCAGTCTCGATCAGAAATACACCCAGGACACGGGGCATATTTTCACAACCGGCATTCAGGCGCTGGTCCGCCTGCCGATGGCCCAGATCCGGCGCGACCGTGCCGCGGGGCTGAACACCGCGGGCTTCATCTCCGGCTATCGCGGCTCGCCGCTCGGCGGCTATGACCAGCAGCTCTTCGCCGCGCGCAAGCATCTCGAGCAGTACAACATCAAGTTCCAGCCCGGCGTGAACGAGGATCTGGCCGCGACCGCGGTCTGGGGCTCGCAGCAGCTCAACCTCTCGCCCGGCGCCAAGTATGACGGCGTGGTCGGCATCTGGTACGGCAAGGGCCCCGGCGTCGATCGCTGCGGCGACGTGTTCCGTCACGGCAATGCCGCTGGCTCCGCCAAGAACGGTGGCGTGCTGTGTCTCGCCGGCGACGACCACGGTGCAAAATCCTCCACCGTTCCGCATCAGTCCGACCACGCCTTCATGTCGGCGCTGATGCCCTATCTCTACCCCTCGAGCGTCCACGAGATGATCGAGATGGGCCTGCTTGGTATCGCGATGTCGCGCTACTCGGGCTGCTGGGTCGGCATGAAGGTGATCACGGAGACGGTGGAGACCACCGCCGAGATCGACCTCACGGACGAGATGACGCCGTTCGTGATCCCGACCGATTTCGAGATGCCCGAGGGTGGCCTCAATCTGCGCTGGCCCGACGACCGCTTTGCCCAGGACCGCCGGCTGCAGGACTACAAGGGCTTTGCCGCGATCGCCTTTGCGCGTGCCAACAAGGTCAACCGCATCACCATGGATTCGCCGAACGCCCGCTATGGCATCATGGCGTCCGGCAAGAGCTACGAGGATATCCGGCAGGCGCTGCGTGAGCTCGGCATCACACCCGAGGTCGCGGCCAAGATCGGACTTCGATTGTACAAGATCGGCATGCCCTGGCCTCTGGAGCCGGAAGGCGTCAGGCAATTCGCTGTAGGCCTCGAGGAAATCTTCATCATCGAAGAGCGCCGCGAGATCGTCGAGAATCAAGTGAAGCAGGAGCTGTTCAATTGGCGCGACGACGTCCGTCCCCGCATCATCGGCAAGATGGACGATCACGACAAGCGCTTCCTTCCCTTTGCCGAAGAGCTCAGCGTGGCCTCGTTGGCCAGTTCGCTGACCGAACGTCTGCTTCGACTTGATCTCAATCCCGAAATTGCAACGATGCTGCGTGCCAAGGCCGATTGGTTCAACGGCCGCCAGGCTTCGCAGATGCAGGCGACCGCGCCTGTCGCCCGCACCCCGTATTTCTGCTCCGGCTGCCCGCACAACACCTCGACCAAGGTGCCCGAAGGCAGTCGCGCCTTTGCCGGCATCGGCTGCCACTTCATGGCGTTGTGGATGGATCGCTCCACCGAGACCTTCACCCATATGGGCGGCGAGGGCGTGCCGTGGGTCGGCGTTGCCCCCTTTACCAAGGAAGAGCACGTGTTCGCCAATCTCGGCGACGGCACGTATTTCCACTCCGGCAGCCTCGCGATCCGCCAGGCGGTCGCCTCCGGCGCCAACATCACCTACAAGATCCTTTATAACGACGCGACCGCGATGACCGGCGGCCAGCATGTCGACGGCGAATTGTCGCCGCAGCAGATCACCTTCCAGCTCCACAGCGAAGGCATCCGCGAGATCTATCTGGTCTCGGAAAATCCCGACGCCTATCCCGCGAGCGAGATCGCGCCCGGCGTCAAGACCGCGCATCGTGACGAGCTCGACGCGGTCCAGAAAACGCTGCGCAAGGTCAAGGGCGCCTCCGCGATCGTCTTCGTGCAGACCTGCGCCGCCGAGAAGCGCCGCCGCCGCAAGCGCGGCACACTGGAGGATCCGGCGCGCCGTGTGCTCATCAATCCCGCGGTGTGCGAAGGCTGCGGCGACTGCTCGGTGCAATCGAACTGCATTTCGGTCGAGCCGCTGGAGACCGAGTTCGGCCGCAAGCGCGCCATCAACCAGTCGACCTGCAATAAGGATTATTCCTGCGTAAAGGGCTTTTGCCCGTCCTTCGTCACCGTCGATGGTGGCAAGATGCGCAAGCGCGCGCCGGCGCGCGTCGGCGATATCGGCGATCTGCCTGAGCCGGCGTCGCGCCCCAATTTGGACAAGCCGTACAACATTGCGGTCGGCGGCGTCGGCGGCACCGGCGTGCTGACGATCGGCGCGCTGCTCGGCATGGCCGCCCATATCGAGGGCAAGGCCTCGATGATCCTCGACATGTCCGGTCTCGCGCAGAAGGGCGGGGCGGTGCTCAGCCATGTGCGCCTGTCCGACCATCCGGCCGAGGTGACTTGCTCGCGCATCGTCACAGGCACGGCCGATGTCGTGCTCGCCGCCGATGAGGTGGTCGCGGTCGCCAAGGACACGATCTCGCTCTGCGACACCAGCCGCACCCGCGGCATCATCAACAGTCACGTCATTCCCACCGCCGACTTCGTCCTCAACCGCGACTTCAACTTCCAGACCCGCAAGTTGAATGGGTTGTTGGAAACGGCGCTGCACAAGGAGTCCGTGTTCTTCGACTTCACCAAGCCGGCAGAGCAGCTGCTCGGCGACAGCATCGCCACCAACATGATGATGATGGGCTACGCCTATCAGAAGGGGCTCTTGCCGTTGTCAGCGGAGTCGATCGAGCAGGCGATCGAGGTCAACGGCGTCTCGATCAAGATGAACAAGGAAGCTTTCCGCCTCGGCCGTCTCGCGGTCGCGGACCCCCAGCGTCTCGCCGATATGTTGAAGGGAACGGACGAGGTCATCGCGCCCAAGACCCTGGACGCAATGACGCTCGACGAGATCGTCGAGCACCGCGCCAAGCATATCACCGCCTATCAGAACGGCCGGATGGCCAAGCGCTACCGCAAGCTGGTGGACCAGGTCAGCGAAGCCGCCAGGCAGGGCGGCTATGACGAGGCGCTGACCCGCGCCGTCGCGGTCAACTATGCCAAGCTGCTGGCCTACAAGGACGAATACGAAGTCGCGCGCCTCTTCACCGACGGTGCTTTCGAAAAGCAGCTCCGCGACCAGTTCGAGGGCGACTTCAAGTTCAGCTTCAATCTGGCACCGCCGATCCTTAGCCGTGGCGTCGATGCGCTCGGCCGCCCGAAGAAGCGCGCGTTCGGCCCGTGGATGCTTCCGATGTTCCGCGTGCTTGCGAAATTCAAGGTGCTGCGCGGCACGCCGCTCGACATCTTCGGCCGCAGCGCCGACCGCAAGCTCGAACGCGACCTGATCACCGGCTACGAGAAGGACGTCGCCACTGTGCTCGGCCTGTTGTCGCCGCTCACGATCGACACCGCGGTGGAGCTGCTCTCGTTGCCCGACCGCATCCGCGGCTACGGCCTGGTCAAGGAGAAGGCCGTCGCGGACGCCAAGGCCCGCTACGCCCAGCTCGCCGCGGATCTTGCCAACCCGCCGCCCGCGCCGAGGCAGATCGCGGCGGAGTAGAACTTCGCAGGGTGGGTTCGCTTACCCACCCTGCGAAATCCTGTTTGAAATCAACCACCGTTCTACTGTGCATGGGGTTGTTTTCGATAAAAACAGGCTTTCGATAAAACGAAACCGCTTGTGCCGTCGGGCAAAACACCTTTACGACCTGGACCGAACGAAGCTCTCGTGCCCCGAGCGCGGCAACGTTGAGGCGTTGCAGCGCGTCCGGGACACCGGCGCATCATTTGCGCCAAGCCGCCACCCTCTCGCCCGACGGAATATTTCCGCGCTTGCCAATCAGGCCACCGCGGTTCAGAAAAACGGAGCAAGAAGAAACGCCAGCGGAGACCTGAAGTTTTGACCATCAAGGGCAAGGCCTACATTGCCGGGATTTTTGAACACCCGACCCGGCATGCGCCGGACAAATCCACCGCTCAGCTTCATGCCGAGGTCGCCAAGGGCGCGATCGAGGATGCCGGGCTCAGCAAGGACGATGTTGACGGCTATCTCTGCGCGGGCGACGCGCCCGGCGGCGCCTGGCCGATGGTCGATTATCTCGGCCTGAATACCAAGAAGCTCCGCCACGTCGATTCCACCGAAACCGGCGGCTGTTCCTACATCATCCATCTCGGCCACGCCGCCGAGGCGATCGCCGCGGGCAAGTGCTCGATCGCGCTGATCACGCTGGCAGGGAAACCGCGCACCGGGGCGATGCCGCCGCGTGCGGCCGGCGCCGAGGCCGATTTCGAGATGGCTTACGGCGCCACCACGCACAATGCCTACGGCATGTGTGCCATGCGCCACATGCACGACTATGGCACCACGAGCGAGCAGCTCGCCTGGATCAAGGTCGCGGCTTCGCATCACGCGCAATACAATCCGCATGCGATGCTCAAGGACGTCGTCACCGTCGAGGACGTGCTGAACTCGCCGATGATCTCAGATCCGCTGCATCGCATGGATTGCTGCGTCGTCTCAGATGGCGGCGGTGCGCTGATCGTGACCACGCCCGAGATCGCCAAGAGCCTGAAGAAACCGCTGGTCAGACTGATCGGACATGGCGAGGCCATGAAGGGCCCGCGCGGCGGCAAGGATCTCGACCTCACTTACTCCGCCGGGATCTGGTCCGGCCCGCGTGCGTTCGAGGAAGCCGGCATCACGCCGAAGGACATCAAGTACGCCTCGATCTACGACAGCTTCACCATCACCGTGCTGATGCAACTCGAAGACCTTGGCTTCTGCAAGAAAGGCGAGGGCGGCAAGTTCGTCGCCGACGGCAATCTGATCTCGGGCGTCGGCAAGCTGCCGTTCAACACCGACGGTGGCGGCCTCTGCAGCAATCATCCCGTCAACCGCGGCGGCATGACCAAGATCCTTGAGGCGGTCCGCCAGTTGCGCGGTGAGGCGCATCCGAAGGTGCAGGTTCAAAACTGCGATCTCGCGATCGCCCACGGCACCGGCGGATTGCTGGGCGTGCGCCACGCTGCCTCGACTGCTATTCTGGAGCGCGTGTGATGAACGAGACAAAGAAATATCCGGCCCCGGCGACGAACCCCGAGACCGCCGCGTTCTGGGACGCGGCCAAAGAGGGCAAGTTCATGATCAAGCGCTGCACCGCCTGCGGCGAAGCGCACTACTTCCCGCGCGCGATCTGCCCGTTCTGTTATTCGGACAAGACGGTGTGGGAGGAGAGTTCGGGCGAAGCCACGATCTACACTTACAGCTTGATGCGGAAGTCGCCGACCGGTCCTTACGCAATCGGTTACGTCACGCTGAAGGAGGGGCCTTCGCTCCAGACCAACTTCGTCGATTGCGATCTCGAGAAGCTGAAGATCGGCCAGAAGGTGAAGGTGGTGTTCAAGCCGACCGACGGCGCGCCGCTGCCGTTCTTTACGCCGGCGTAGGACGGTCCTCATCCTGAGGGCTTGCGAAGCAAGCGTCTCGAAGGATGGCCACGACAAAGAAAGCGTTTCGGGCATCCTCATGGTTCGAGACGGCGCAAGAGCGCCTCCTCACCATGGGAATGAGAACCATCCGGAAGGAAACACACAAAATGTCCGCCAGATACGAAGAGCTCAAAGGCCTGAAAAACATCGGCCAGAAATACGCCTACAGCGATCGCGAAGTCATGCTCTACGCCTACGGCATCGGCCTCGGCGCCGATCCGATGGACGAGAACGAGCTTGCCTTCGTCAACGAGGGCACGTTGACGCCGCGGCCGCTCAAGGTGGTGCCGACGTTCGCCTCCGTTGCGGCGTGGGGCGCAGGGCCCGGCGAAATGAGCCTCAATCGCGTGATGGTGGTCGATGGCGAGCGCGACATCACCTTCCACCAGCCGCTGCCGGTCGCCGCGCACATCACCGCCGATTCTTCCGTCGTCGAAGTCTACGACAAGGG
The DNA here is from genome assembly GCF_040548035.1 of Bradyrhizobium sp. LB8.2. Lineage (NCBI taxonomy): Bacteria > Pseudomonadati > Pseudomonadota > Alphaproteobacteria > Hyphomicrobiales > Nitrobacteraceae > Bradyrhizobium > Bradyrhizobium sp. LB8.2. The sequence continues at coordinate 8,785 of NZ_JBEPQV010000024.1, forward strand.
CAAAGACAAGGGCGTAGTGATCAGTCACCAGACCGTGCTCAAGAACGAGAAGGGCGAGAAGCTGGCAACGCTGGTCGCCTCGCGCTTCGCCCGCGGCGATGGCGGCTTTGGCGGGCCGAATCTGACGCAGCCCGATCCGCACAAGATCCCGTCCCGCTCACCCGACAAGACCGTCGACATCGTCACGCGTCCCGACCAGGCGCTGGTCTATCGCCTCTGCGGTGACCGCAACCCGCTGCACTCCGATCCCGAATTTGCGAAGAAGGCCGGCTTCCCGCGCCCGATCCTGCACGGCATGTGCACCTACGGCATCACCTGCCGCGGCGTGCTCCAGACCTATGCCGATTACGACGCCTCCGCCTTCCGCGAGCACGTCGCGCGGTTCTCCTCGCCGGTCTATCCCGGCGAGACCGTGACAATGGACCTCTGGAAGGACGGCAACACGATCTCGTTCGAAGCCAAGGTGAAGTCGCGCGGCGTCACCGTGATCAAGAACGGCAAGACGGTGCTGGGTTAGGGCGGTCTCGTGCCCCGGACGCAGCGCAGCGCTTCTTCAGCGGTGCGCTGCAGAGCCGGGGGTCTAGCGAGCCCAAGCAAAGAAAGAGCTGGGTCCCGGCTCTGCGACGCAGCGTTGCACGCTGCATCGCGTCCGGGACACAAAAAAACAACAGGGAGACGCCACCATGGGACTACTCGACGGCAAGGTTGCGCTGATCACCGGCGCGGGCGGGGGGCTCGGTGAGGCCTATGCAAAGCTGTTCGCGCGGGAAGGGGCCTCCGTCGTCGTCAACGACCTCGGTGGCCCCCGTGACGGCTCCGGCGCCGACAAATCGATGGCGCAGCTCGTGGTGGATGCGATCAAGGCCGAAGGCGGCAAGGCCGTCGCCAACGGCGCCGACATCTCCACGATGGAGGGCGGCCAGTCGGTGTTCGACGACGCCATCAAGCATTTTGGCCGCGCCGACATCCTCGTCAACAATGCGGGCATTCTACGTGATCAGACCTTCTCCAAGGCCAGCGAGTCCGACTGGGACAGGGTCATCAAAGTGCATCTAAAGGGCACCTTTTGTTGCACCCTGCCGGTGTTTCGCTGGATGCGGGAAAACGGCGGCGGCGTCATCGTCAACACCTCCTCGACCTCGGGCCTGATCGGCAATTTCGGCCAGACCAATTACGGCGCGGCCAAGGGCGGCATCTGGGGCCTGTCCAACGTGCTGGCGATCGAGGGCCGGAAATACAACATCCGGATCTGGACGCTCGCGCCGGGCGCGCTGACCCGCATGACCGCAGACCTGCCCCGCTATAAGGAGAACCCCGGTGCGGCGCTGGGGCCGGACGGCATCGCGCCGGCCGTGCTATACATGGTCAGCGATTTGTCGGGCGATCAGACCGGCAAGGTGCTGGGCGTATCCGGGCCCCGCGGCGTGCGCGAAATGCGGATGATGGAAATGGACGGCTGGAAACCGCCGCACACGGGCTGGAACGCCCGGGACATCGCTGAGCATGCCAAGGAGATCTTCTTCTCCGAAGAGCAGATCAAGATGGGCGCGCGACGGTTTTAGGCCATGGTCTCCCGGAGCGCGCAACCCGCGAGCCCCGGGGATGACGAACAAAGGATACAGGGACTGATGAAACTTACTGCCGACGCCAAGGGCACCTTCGCAATCGCGCCGACGCCGTTCCACGACGACGGCCGGATCGACGAGCGTTCGATCGACCGCTTGACCGATTTCTACGAGGAGGTCGGCTGCGACGGCGTCACGGTGCTGGGCATCCTTGGTGAGGCGCCGAAGCTCGATGCCGCCGAGGCCGAGCAGGTGGCGGTGCGCTTCGTCAAGCGTGCCAAGAAGATGCAGGTGATCGTCGGCGTCTCCGCGCCGGGCTTTGCCACCATGCGCTCACTTGCGAAGGCTTCGATGGACGCCGGTGCGGCCGGCGTGATGATCGCGCCGCCGCCGTCGCTCCGCACCGACGACCAGATCGTCGGCTATTACAAGCAGGCGGCCGAGGCGATCGGTCCCGACGTGCCCTGGGTGCTCCAGGACTATCCGCTGACCTTGACGGTGGTGTTCACCCCCGCCGTGATCCGCAAGATCGTCATGGACAATCCAAACTGCGTGATGCTCAAGCACGAGGACTGGCCGGGCCTGGAAAAGATCTCGACGCTGCGCAGCTTCCAGAAGGACGGCTCGCTGCGACCGCTCTCGATCCTCTGCGGCAATGGCGGCACGTTCCTTGATTTCGAGATGGAGCGCGGCGCCGACGGCGCCATGACCGGCTACGCCTTCCCCGAGCTTCTGATCGATGTCGTGAACCTCTCGAAGGCCGGCAAGCGCGACGCCGCGCATGATCTGTTTGACGCGCATCTGCCGCTGATCCGCTACGAGCAGCAGCCGGGTGCAGGCCTTGCCGTGCGCAAATACGTGCTGCAGAAGCGCGGCATCATCGCCTCCAGCGCCCAGCGCAAGCCCGCCGCGACCATCACGCCGACGGCGAAGGCGGAGGTCGAGTACCTGCTGTCGCGCGTCGCCCGAATCGACAAGCGCGCCAATCTTGGGCCGCAATCCAGCGCCGCAGGTTAGTTGATGGTCGAGGCCTCAGCATCACGTCCCGCGTCGACGATCCTCCTGCTGCGCGACGGAGCAGCAGCGAAGGAAATCGAAGTCTTCATGATGGTCCGCCATCATCAGATCGAGTTCAATTCGGGCGCGCTGGTGTTTCCCGGCGGCAGCGTCGATGCCGGAGATCAGGAGATCGTCAAGCGCTCCGACCTGTATTCGGGCGGCGAGGGCCTGAGTGAATCGGACCGCGGATTTCGTATCGCCGCGATCCGCGAGACCTTTGAGGAGAGCGGCATTTTGCTGGCACGGTCCAAGGATTCGGGCACGCCTGTTGACGCCAGGCGCGCCGGCGAGATCGCCGATGCGCATCGCGTCGCGCTCAACGAGCACAAGGTCAGCTTCCTGAGCATTCTGGCCGACAACGGTCTCCAGCTCGCGCTCGATACGCTCTTGCCTTACGCGCACTGGATCACGCCCGAGGGCATGCCAAAACGTTTCGACACTTGGTTCTTCCTCGCCGCAGCCCCGCCCGACCAGCTCGGCGCGCATGACGGCCGGGAATCGACCGACTCGATCTGGGTCTCGCCGCGCGAGGCGGTGGAGGGCGGCGAGAGCGGCCGCTTCAAGCTGCCATTCCCGACCACACGTAATTTGATCCGGCTCGCCAAGCAGTCGAGCGTGAGCGCGGCGCTGGAGCACGCCCGCGGCATGTCCGTCGTGACGGTGATGCCTGTCATGACCAGGACCGAAACCGGCCGCCAGCTCCGCATCCCCCGCGAGGCCGGCTATGACGGCGAGGTGTTCGAGGTTGGGGCGGTCGGCTAGGACACTTCGATACACAACGAAGTATTGGCGAGGGCAGACGCGCTAGTTTCCGTCCCTGACAACGGAACGGAGCGCGCGACATGGACAACCGGCAGGACAACAATGTCGCCGTCGAGCTGGCGCTGCTGGTCGCGCTCGCAACGCTCTGGGGCGGCTCCTACACCTTCATCAAGCTCGGCGTTGCCACCATTCCGCCGATCACGCTGATCGCAGCGCGCACCACGATTGCGGGCCTGCTGCTGCTCGCGATCATGTGGGCGAGGGGCATCAGGATGCCGACAGACGGCGCGACCTGGCAGCGCTTTGCCTTCCAGGCCGTGCTCAACAGCGTCATTCCCTGGACGCTGATCGCCTGGGGCGAGCGCCATCTCGACGCGTCGCTCGCGACCATCCTCAACTCGGCCGCCCCGATCTTCACCTTCCTGCTCACAGCCATTGTGACCCGTCACGAGGCGACGACACCGCGAAAGCTGGTCGGTGTGGTCTCCGGCATGGCCGGCATCCTGTTGATCGTCGGCGTCGATGCGTTCCATGATATCGGCAGCGGTCTCGTCGCGGAGGCCGCGATCGTCGCCGCCACCATCTGTTATGCCTGCGCCGCGATCTTCGGCCGCAGCTTCAAGGACCTCGATCCCATGGCGCCCGCGGCCGGCTCGCTGCTGGCGGGGGCGGCTGCACTGATCCCGGCCTCGCTGATCATCGAACAGCCCTGGACGCTGTCTCCCTCCCAGAGCTCGGTGCTGGCGCTGCTCGCGCTTGCGACCTTCTCGACCGCCGCGGCCTTCGTGATCTATTTCCGCCTGATCCAGACCCTGGGCTCGGTCGGCACCACCGCGCAGGCCTATCTCCGCGTGCCCATCGGGGTTGCCATCAGCGTCGCCTTCCTCGGCGAGAGCCTGAGCCGGACCGCCTGGATCGGCCTTGCCTGCGTCGTCCTCGGCGTTGCCGCCATGACCATCCCGGCCCGGCGGCCGGCCAGCGTCAAAGCGTCATAAGCCGGGCCAACCGAGGCGGCAGGGGGCTGCAATATTAAGGATATTCCGCGGCTGACGCGTGTTCCCCCGGGGCCGCAATACGTCGTATATTGGGCCTCCAGCAGCCCGGTCCTCAAATCACGAATGTCCGCCGAATTGACGCCGACCCCTGAGAAAAAGCGAACATTCTCGCTCTCCATCGGCCAGCTCACCTTCGGCAGCTTCCTTCTGGTGCTGGCGGTGATCATCGTCACCTCGGCCGCGAGCGTGATCGCGATCCGGCACATCGACACGACCTTTGCCGAATTGCAGCGGCTCCAGAGCGTCGGCGACCTCGCCGAGGACATCGACCGCCGCATGAACGAGTTGCGGCTCGCCGCGCGCGATTTCGTCACCGACCCCGGCGCCGGCACCCAATTCAAGCAGGTGGGCGAGGCGGCCTCGACGCTCAGCGACATCCTGAAGAAGACCCGCATCGAGCTTGCGCCCGAGCAGCAGGACATGATCGACGGGGTCACCGAGCGGCTTGCGACCTATCGCAGCGGCCTGGAGCGGATCTCGACGCTGATTGATCGTCGCGCCCAGCTGCTCGCCGGCCTGCCGCCGCTGCGCGACCAATTCGATGTGGCGGTCGCGGGCACCGCCGACCGCGAGCTGGCCTCCCGCCTGTCGGAGGCGCAGAGCCGGATCGCGCTCGGACTGCTCGCGCGCAATCCGTCCGCGGCCGAGCAGGCGGCGCAGAGCATGCGGGCGATGGACATCGGCGATGCCAGGCTGAAATCGTCCGTCAATAATTATGCCGGTGCCATCATCGCGGTCGCCGTCCGTGAACGGCAGATCGCCGATATCGATCGCGAGGTGCTGGGAACCGAGGGCCGGCTGATCGGGCGCGTCACCGAATTGCTGCGCGAGGTCAGCGCCCGGCGCGGTCACGTGCTGTCGCGCGACTTCGCCCGGACGCTGACGGAGGCGCGCTGGCAGAGCATCGTGCTCGGCACCATCGGCGTGCTGATCGGCATTCTCGCGGCCGGCTTCGTGGTGCGGCGGACGGTCCGTCCGCTCGCCCAGATCGCACGGTCGATCCGCGCGCTCGCAGCAGGCGAGAAGAACACCTCGATCCCGTCCGCCGACCTCGACAACGAGATCGGCGACATCGCCCGCGCGGCCGAAGTGTTCCGCCGCGCGCTGGAGGAGGCCGACACGGCGCGCGAGGCAGCGGTGCGCGCGCTGACCGAGCAGCGCCTCGCCGAAGAGAGCTACCGAAAACTGTTCGAGGGCTCGGTCGACGGCATTTACGTGACGACACCGGCCGGTGATCTCCTCAACGCCAATCCGGCGCTGGCGCGGATGATGGGCTATGACAGCCCCAAGCAGCTCATCGACAGCATCGACGACATCGCCCACACCATCTACGTCAATCCCGAGGCGCGCGTCGAATATCAGCGGCTGATGGCCCGCGACGGCATCGTGCGCGAGTTCGAATACCAGGTACGCCAGCGCAGCGGTAACATCCTGTGGCTGTCCGACAGCGCCACCGGCGTCCCCGACGAGGCGGGCAACATCGTCCGCTACGAAGGCACGCTGCGCGACATCACCGACCAGAAGCGGGCGGAAGACGCCATCGCCGAAGGACGGCGCCTGCTCCAGCAGGTCATCGACACCGTGCCGGCAGTGATCAACGTCAAGGACCGCGACCTGCGCTACGTGCTGATGAACCGCTACATGGCCGGCATCTTCGGCATCGAGCCCGGCGATGCGCTCGGCCGCACCACGGCGGATCTGATGTCGCGCTACGGTGCAGCCAAGACCGACGAGAACGACAAGCGCGTGCTCACGCTTCGAAAAGGTCTCGGCTTCTACGAAGAGGAGTACAAGGATTCTTCCGGCCACATGCGCCAATGGCTGGTCAACAAGCTGCCGCTGCTCGATATCGAGGGCGAGATCGAGCGGATCGTCACCGTGGCGCTCGACATCGGCGAGCGCAAGCGCGGCGAGCAGGAGATGCGCAAAGCCAAGGAATCCGCGGAGACCGCGCTGCGCAATCTGCGCGAGACCCAGGCCTCGCTGATCGAGGCGGAAAAGCTGGCGGCGCTCGGGCGCCTCGTCGCCGGCGTCGCCCACGAGGTCAACAATCCCGTCGGCATCAGCCTCACGGTTGCCTCCGCGCTGGAGCGCAAGACCGCGATGTTCACCGCCGAGGTCGAGCGCGGCGAGTTGCGCCGCTCCACGCTCAACGACTTCCTTCACACCAGCCGCGACGCGTCCTCGCAGCTGGTCTCCAATCTCAACCGCGCCGCCGAGCTGATCCAGTCGTTCAAGCAGGTCGCCGCCGACCGCAACTATTCGGACCAGCGCAGCTTCGATCTCGGGGACCTCACCGAGCAGGTGGTGATGAGCCTGCGGCCCGGCCTGCGCAAGCACAATTTGACGCTCAATGTCGAGTGCCAGCCTGATCTGACCATGAACAGCTATCCCGGACCGTACGGCCAGGTGCTGACCAATCTGTTTCTCAACGCGGTGGCGCACGCCTTCCCGGACGGACGGCCGGGGACCATCGACATCCAGGTGCGCGAGTCCGGCAAGGACAATGTCGAGATCACCTTCTCCGACAATGGTTGCGGCATGTCGCTCGACGTTCGCCGACGTGCATTTGATCCGTTCTTCACGACGCGGCGCGACCAGGGCGGCACCGGTCTCGGGCTGCACATCGTCTACAGCATTGTCACGAACCGGCTCGGCGGACGGCTGGATCTCGATTCCGAGCCGGGCAGCGGCACACGCATCCAGATCATCCTGCCGCGCGTGGCGCCGCTCGAGCAGGCCGCGGAATAGCTGGAGCGCTTTCGGGCGAAGTGGATATCGGTTCGCGAAGAAAACGCTTCAAAACAAAATCTGGAGCTTCGGTTCTGATTCAATCAGAACCGATAATCCCCTAGTCGGCCTCTGCGAGCTTGTGCAGCGTCGCGCCGAAAATCTGGCTGGCCTTGCCGACCAGCGCGGTGCCGGTCATGTCCCCGCGCGTCTCCGTGAAGGTGCCGCTGACGCCGATGCCGACCGCGGCAGGGCCACCGAACAGCGGATTGTCGTCGCCCCGCGGCGAGGTGTGACGCTGGACCAGCACCTCGCCCTTGAAGGTGTTGTCCTTCACCGTGTAGCGGCCGGTGTAATAGAGGTAGGCATCGCCGCCAAGAATCTTGCCGTCGCGAAAAAGAATCACGCCGCTGCCCTTGCCGACTCGACCATCGAGCAGGTTCACGTGAATTGAATAGAGGCCGTTCTTCATAACGTCCCGAGGCCGGCCGCCATCGCCCAATGGCGTAACCGGTAGGGCATTTATGCCAAAGCGCATCCGCTCACGCAACGCGGGAGTTTGGCCGCCGGCCGTGCGGGCCTGCCCGTGAGCCGTAGTTGTCCCGGATTGTCTATGACACCGTCATGACGGTCTGATCATGAAGCGAGGCCTGTCGTTGCTAATCAGGTTGGCCCGCGAAATGCATAACTATCGTTGCACTGGCCGCGGGGTGCTGGAGCAAGACAAACGTGAGCAACTGGATCGATTCCGGCGGCGAATGAGCCGCGTCTGCACAGTGCGCGTCCCACGATTTGCGAAACACGACAACGGCGGATTGGCGGCGCGGCACGCTGGCGAAACGTGGCGAGCCTCCGCTTGCGCCTTGGCCCTGATTGCGCTCGCAGCCCCCTCCGCGCACGCGCGAGACCGCGACCAGTTCGTCAACACCAGTGCCGAATTGAAGGCCTGGTTCGACGGACTGCGCAGCGGCGAGGGGCCTTGCTGCTCCGATGCCGACGGCTCGGCGCTCTCGGACACCGACGCGCCGTTCAGATATATTTCTTGTCGCGCTCGAGCAGCTCGATGGAGATGCCTTCGGGGCCGCGGATGAAGCAGATGCGCACGCCGGGGCGGATCGTGGTCGGCTCGCGCGTGAAGGTGACGCCCTTGGCCTTGATCTCGGCCGCGACGGCGTCGATGTCCTTCACCGTGAGACCTAAATGGTCGAGGCCCTGGTGCGGGTGCGGCGGCGGGGGGTTGACCGCATTGTCGCCCTCGAGCGGTGCAATGAAGATTTTTGCGCCACCGAGATTCACGTCGATCCGTCCCGGTGCGTGCACGATCTCGCCACCGAGGATGTCCCGCAACCAGGCCGCCGTAGCCTCCGGATCGGGGCTGCGCAGATGGACGTGATCCCAAGTGACGACTGGCATGTCATGTTCTCCCGACGTGTCTTCGATGTTGCGGCGCATGTTAGCGGCCCCGGCCGGTGACCGCCACCGCTCTTGCCGATTCGATAGCTGCGCGGGAACCTTAGTTGGTCTTCCAGATTAAGGTAAACAGTGGCCGAGTCCGTCGTCGAACGTGCTTCCGCCGCTATCGGTGATGCAATCATGAATGCTGGGCTTGACCGCATCGGGTTGAGGCGTTTCGCCGGAACCGGCGAGCGACTGGCACGGGCCGTGACGATCGCGAGCGTCTCATTTGGGCGGGTCCTGCTGTGGACGTTGGCGGCCATGATCGTCGGTTGCGGCGTCTGGATGATGCTTCCACTCTCCAGAGGCAATAGTGCCGAGCCGGTGACGTCCGACGTGGCAGCGGTCGAGACGGCGCCTTCGGGCAAAGCGGCAGAAGCCGTGTCGCCGGCTTCCGAAGCTCAGATTCCGGCAATGGCAGAACTCGGTCGGATGAGGATTTCATCGCAGACCTGGCGCCGCGGCGGCCTTGGCTCGAAGGCGCTGGTGACGTTCACGTTGCGAAACGACAATGACTATGCCGTAAAGGATGTCGAGATCGTCTGCGCTTTTGCCCGGCGCGACGGCAGTCATCTCACCGACCGCAGCCGCGTTCTGGCGGACCCGGTCAGCATGAAGAGCCGCAAGACTTTTGCGCGCATTCCTGTCGGATTCGTCAACGTGAATGCCGATCAGGCGAAGTGTTCGGTTGTGGCAGCGCGTCGGGCGTGAGGGCGGCATTTTCTGATAGCGGAAAAGTTACTGGCCTTAGGCCTTGGACCAGAAACTTGGCGTCGCCATTTGAACCGAACGGCTGGGCCAGGAACCAATTGAATGATCGCCTGTTAAGACGGAGAGCCCTCGCGGGATGCGACGGGCGGAGCGCGGCCAATGCCCATCTTTCGGTATTTCATGTTTGTCGGTGGAGCTCTGCTCGCACTGCTGTTCACGGCGAACTACGTTCTGCCGGCTTCGCCTGTAGCTCAGGCCGTCGTAACCGCGAGCAACGAACAGCCATTGATCCGGATCCGGTCCGATCGCCACCTGCCAGAGCGCGTCGTGCTCGATACCAGTCAGCCGACGATTGCCGCGCCTGCGGTGGAGATCGCCGCTGTCGTGGCTCCCAAGCCGCCAGCGGAGGGCGTGTCGCCGGCTTTGGCCGAGATGTCGGCCAAGACACGGGTCCGCGAGACGTTCGCCCAATTTACGCCGGCCGGGAAGGCCGATACCCGCGGAGCCGGGAAGACCGATCCCAAGCTGCAGGCTCCAGCTCATCCCAGGCGCAAGGTCGCCAGAGCGCATCCGGCGCCGCAGCAGGGTCGGCCGATGATGGTAATGGCGCAGCAGCCGCATTTCGGTTTCTTCAACAGCACCTGGTAAGAGCCCGTCTGACCCGTCTCGAATCGGCACCGGAAGGGCTTTTTATTGGCCGGCCTCTCTGCTAATTCGAACTCATCCGAACGTCGTCCGGCCTGCTGGCTCGCAAGCAGCGGTCCTTGGCGTCTCGGTTGCGGCCCATTGCCTGGGCCAGGGCGCTCGTAGCTCAGCTGGATAGAGCATCGGATTTCGATTCCGAGGGCCGGGAGTTCGAATCTCTCCGAGCGCGCCACTTAAGCGACTGAGCGACGCGAGAACGCGCGTCAGTGAATTTTTGAAAGATCAGCGGTACAGGCCGCGGGTTCACGGCGATTACAGCCTGAATAGCCCGGTGGGCGTGACGAAGACGGATGCGGATCGCCTTTGGGCCTGAAGCGACAACCCGAAAATATGGTGACCCGCTTCACTTGGCGGTCCTAGCACTCCCGGCGCTCTGATCCGCAATTGAATCGGCAGCCGGGAGCATTGGGGCTGGAAAGCGAGCCGTGCCATGTTCGCCTCTTAACGACAATTGGTAGAAAGGCGGATTCCGGTAGTTGTACCGACTCCATTTTTGGAACGGGGTGTTCTACTGTGTGAACACCGGCGAGATTTAAGTACTCATCAATTTTCAGTTGTCCGGGATGGCCGCAGTGGGGGGCTGGAACCACCCTGCGGCCTTTCCCCATTGGTCCAAGCGTAACCCGGTGGCTTTTTTGTTCCAGAGCGGGAACTGAACTTACGTTCTTCCGTTTTGGAGTCGTCAATACGGCTCACGGAGTGCGACATGACTGAGCACCGCCGCAGAGTGAAGTAAACCCGCTCCCTGGAAGAACGAATGGCCGAACTGGCCGCCGAGCTGAAAGACCAAGCCAATCAATTGCCCGCTGGCGCGGAGCGCGAGCGCCTTCTCAGGAAGGCGCGGTTCGCGGAAACGGGCGCGCGCCTCAGTGATTGGGTTTCCTCGTCCGTTTGCGGCCTCCGGAGTAAGGCCGCATCTTCGGCGGCATGCCGGCTACGATCAATCTGCGGCTGTTGCGTCGTTCCTATTCTGGCATGGTTGGCGGCCTGTTTTGCGAGTGCAAGTTCAGGCTGGCGGGCCTATGACCACGTACTCGAACGCCACGCCCTCGGATCGTTCTCATCGAGCCAAGCCTTGGCGGCGTCCTCGGTCGAGAAGATTTTGATGTGCTCGACCTCGCCAACTTGCATGGCGGTGTTCACATAGACGAAGACGGTGGCATGACCCCGATACGGGTGAACAACGTCGTGCCGCCACCTTCCGCAATCAAGATCAGCGCCTCCATCGCGGCCTGCCACTCCGGCGCGGCGTGCTCTTTTGTTGGCAGATTGGCGATGTACTCGCCGGCGTCGACCAATGTCACGATCTGCCGGCCTTCGGGCAGCACGATCGCCGTGTCAAACGCGGCGGACCAGGTCATGCCTTCGCCAGCAAATCCTCGCCTGGCGTCAGAAGCCGCACATAGGTCCCGCTTTCGTGCAAATCTAACCAGCCCTTCTCGACCAGGTCTCTGAATTGGTGGCGATGAGGCCAAAGCGGTCTGCCGGTTCTTATACGATCTCTTAGTATCGGACGCGCCGGTGATGGATGCATTTGAACTGGCCATCGACGAGGCAATCGACTTCAATACTCAGCGGCCGAAGCTACTCAAAGAACGAGCTGACTTCATGGCGTACATGTTCAGCGATATACGAAATGCATTGCAGGTCCAGCATCAGGGGTGCGAGGCATATTCAATCATTCGTCCCCGAACCGGGGGCGATCTGGATGCGGTCGATTTTTCGCGCGCGAGGTCTTAGAGGGGGAGTCCCGCATCGTGAATTGGGCAGATCAAGATCAGAGGCAGAACTTTTTGTGAGAGCGGCGGCATGTAGCAGAAAGTTTAGAAGCCTATCATCTCGACCACGACGGCGCGCCGGCGATGGCTGGCGGCAGATCGTGCCCGCGCTCGTAGACAAGCCCCAAAGCGTACGTGCAACCATGTGGTCAGTTTGGGCCAGCTTCTTAGCGGCTTCATCGAAGTCGCTCCAAAAGGGCGGGTGCGACGGTATTATCCGATAGCCGCTGAGGCGGGGGCTGCGTCGGTGTAGCCATCGACGCATTGAGGCGAGTGCAGATATTGGAAGCTAATTCGTTAGCTCTGCGGGGGGCAACTTGGCGTCGTCTCGCAGCAATTGCGATATGATCCGCTCGATCCGGACGGCGTCCAATCTTATGTCAGCCATCGATTTCTCCGGTGCAACGTTCTGAACGTGCGAAATTCTCCAATGCCGTCAATGCGTGAACGGATCGGGAAAGTTCAGAACGTGCGTTGATTTTGCTGGTCGGCTGGGCGGAGTTCGATTCCGAGGGCCGGGAGTTCGAATCTCTCCGAGCGCGCGAATTCTCAGGCCAGAGTTTTTCGGATCTGGCCGCGGCCGGGAGCCGCCGCTACTTGCCCTGCGCATGGGGGCGCGGGGTGCATCGATACGCCTCGGGGCTGGCGGCGCACTGCGTTGACTGGGATAATGCTGGTTCCCCGTGCGGCTGGCGCCGCATGTGCAAGGCCGGAGCCGTGTCTGGTCAGTCTGCCGGCGAACCCGTGTGCCGGCCCCTTGCCAGCGTGTCCGAGGGCGACTCGCGAAATGTCGCGCGGTAAGCTGCGGCAAACTCGCCGAGGTGATGGAAACCCTGGGCGCGCGCGCATGAGGCGACGGTGGCGCCGCCGCCTTTGAGGAGCCGGGCGCGGGTGGCCCACAACCTTTTCAGGCGGATGTAGTGGTGCAGGCTCATGCCGCGTACCTTGCTGACGGCGCCGCCAAGCGTCCGGATCGAGACGCCAAATTCACCGGCAAGATCGGCTGTGTAGATCGGAGCAGTCGGATGTGCCGCGACGTAATCGTCGATCCGCTGCACGAGTTTGATCGATCGCTCGCCCTGGACCGAGGCACTCCGGTCGGAGAGCGGATCGATTCGAAACAGATCGTCGAGCGCGAGCAGCAGGCCTTCCTGGAGATGGCCGGCCACCTCGGTGGTCTCGAACAGCAACGGCTGCACCGACGCGGTTCGCAGAATGTCGAGCAGGAGTTGCCGTATGTGGAGCAAGGCGGGCCGGTTCGCGACATAGGCCCGCAAATCGTCGGCCTGATCGAACCAGCCCCGGTCTCTCAAGCCGGGTGAGAGGATGATCATCGCATGATGATTGGTCTGGGGCTCGACGAAATGGCATTCATCGTTGCCGCGGAGCGCAACGAAGAAGCGCGCGTCGAGATCCATTCCATTGGAATTGACCCGAAGGTCCTCCGTCATGGACAGGATCACCATCCCGCCGGGCATCCGATAGGCTGTGTCGAGGATGCGCGCGAACGAACGCATCAGGACGATGCGGCACGCCGGCAGGGAGACGACGGCACGGGCGGCGGCGAAGTTCGGGACGTCGAGCGGAATGCTTCTCGCATCCTCCATCGACTCGATCGGCCAAAATGCATCGACGTCGGCAAAGCCGATCAGTTGAAGCGCTGAGGATGGGGCAAGGCCGTCGAACAACATGTGTCTGGCCGGATGCTGCAATGTGACAATCAAATGAACGTCAGTACATCGCCATCAATGGCGAAACATCGCGCTTCAGTAAACCGGATTCCGGGCCGTAATATTGCGGACATCATGGCATGAAGCCCGGCAGATCGATGTCGTCGTCAACGGTCTCGGCTCATCGGCTGGCCGGAGGCGAGGTCGATGAAATGGAGCCGCGTGCAGGCGGGACAAGGTCCGGACCAACCGCGACCGCGACATCCATGATCTCGCAAAAGCGAAGGGGCCCGGAGGGCCCCTTTAAACTTACCAGCGGCGATAGCGTGGTCCGTAATAGCGCGGCCCACCATAATAGCGTGGCGCATATCGGCGACCGTAATAGGGGGCCGGCGCGCCGTAGTACCCATAGTAGTTCGGGCGCCAGAAACAGCGTCCCCAGGCGTCGCAGACCATGCGGACCTGCTCGACGTCCGAGACCTGCGGCGTCGCCGGAGCAGGCGCGATGGGCATGGCAGACGCCGCCGGTGATGCTGCCAAGGCACCCAACAAGGACGCGGCGACGAGGCCAATTCTAAGATTCATGATGTGTCTTCCTCCGCTTACGCAGTACAGGATATCGAAGTTTGTTTCTGATCAAATTGTGGCGGAACCAAAATGCAATGCTGATGAACAAGTCTTCAGCCAGTCCACCGCAGGCCAGACCGTTAGCTCCGCCAAGGCTATACGAGCCTCGAGCCCCCTAAATGTTGGGCTTGCATCGGCGCCGCCGCGACCTCGTCAAGCTGCCGGTCTACGAAATCGAGAAGCAATTGCTGCTGTCGAGCGCCGCCAAATAGCGGCACCCGCAGAGCACCTGCCGGGGCCCCTCAGAAGCAGGGATGCCGGCGGCGATCCTGGCCGACATAGGCGGCCGCGCTGCGGTAGCAATGGTTGGTCGACGGGCCGTCGTAAAAGGCGAAGGTACCGGGGGTGATGCCGGGCCCGTAATTGTGCAGGTAACTGATCGAGTAGGGCAGCGGGTTCGCGTGGTAGCGGTGATACCGGTGATGTCCCCGCGCCTCTGCGAGGCCAGGGGCAAGGATTGCGGCCGACAGGGCAGCAATCGCGGCTACAAGCTTCAACTTGCTCATCTCGAATCTCCGGAACCCGCACGAATAGGTCAGCCGTTTATAGCCATTTCGGGCCGCCGGAACACCCGTCAGGCACCCGGAAATCGAGGCTAACCCCACAGATTCCCGCGTGGGTGTGACACAATTGCCGGACATGGGGTCGAAGCCTGCCCATTTTTGGCCTTTTCGAGATGCTTAACGAATTTCCCACACAAGTATGACCAAAGAGAATTCGGTTAAGAATCTTGCCGCCGGCTCGAAGGATCATCATCTTTGGGATCCCACGAGGCCGGTCCCATTCCTGAAGGTTTTCGCCGTCACCTCGCCATGCGCATCACGCTTCTGAGCCTGCTGTTGCTCTCGGTCGTCGCCGCCACGCCGGCGCGCGCCGAGTTGCACATCACCCGCGACCACGGCGGCTATGTCGAGGAGTACAAGGCCAAGTACAAGCGCGTCCGCGAGAAGGGCGAGCGCGTCATCATCGACGGCATCTGCAACTCGGCCTGCACCCTGGTGCTCGGTATCGTGCCGATGAACAAGATCTGCGTGACGCCCCGCGCCAGCCTCGGCTTCCACCAGGCCTATTACGACAAGGCCTTCACCTTCGGGATCAAGGTCACCAGCGCGGAGGGGACGTCCGATCTGATGGCCTATTATCCCGACACGGTGAAGGACTGGATTCGCCGCAATGGCGGGCTCACCACCGACATGAAAAAGATCAAGAACGGTGTCGAGCTCTGGAAGATCATCGATCCCTGTCCCGAAGAATGGTGAGCGGCTGAGCCGTCACTGTCCGTCGCAGCGCAGCATCGTCCGTACGAAATTGGCCTAAATTCGCATTGCCGCATGGGCCGCCGGTGGGGCAATGAGGGCGGCAATGAATAACAATCAAGAAGCCCTGACCGCCCGCGCCGCGCCGATCCTGTTCGTCCTGCTCTGGAGCACCGGCTTCATCGGCACCAAATACGTCATCAACAACGCCGATCCCTTGACCTACCTCGCCATCCGCATGGCGATCGTGGTCGGCCTGATGGCGATCATCGCCGCAATCGCGCGACCGAAATGGCCGGACCGTATCGGCATCGCGCACAGCGCGGTTGCCGGCATTCTCGTCCATGGCTTCTATCTCGGAGGCACTGCGATCGCGATCGCGCACTCAATTCCGGCCGGGCTCTCTGCGCTGATTCCGGGCCTTCAGCCGATCCTGACCTCGACCATCGCCAACCGCTGGCTCGGCGAGAAGGTGACGCCGGTGCAATGGGCAGGCCTGATGCTAGGCCTCGGCGGCGTTGTGCTGATCCTGCACGGCCGTCCCATGACCGGCGAAGCCGGGCTCGGCTGGCTCGCCTCGGTGGTCTCGCTGATCAGCATCACGCTCGGCACGCTCTATCAACGCCGCTACTGCAACCACATCGACTGGCGTGCCGGCAATCTCGTGCAATATGTCGCCGTGACGATCTTCTTCGCGGCCGGTGCCTTCCTGTTCGAGGACCGCGTGGTGCATTGGACGCGGGAGTTCATGCTCGCGCTGGCCTGGCTCGCCGTGGCGCTCTCGATCGGGTCGATCGGGCTGCTGTACTGGCTGATCCGCAACGCCGCCGCTACGTCGGTTGCGAGCCTGTTCTACCTGGTGCCCGCCGTCACCGCGCTGATGGCCTATCTCCTGTTCGGAGAAAAGCTCGATGCGCTGGCGATCGCCGGCATGATGATGTGCGCGGCAGCGGTGTTCGTGGTCAACCGACGCTTCTAGCGCCGGCAGGCCGGGCCGCTGGAATACATCCCTGACGTGCGCGGCATGTTCGTGCTAGGGTCGGCGTATTTCAGTGTCCCTTTCACAGGTGGTTTTCCATGAAGAAGGCGAGACGCGCACTGCTCGGCAGGTCCCTGAAGCCGGTCCGGATTGCCTGCATCAACTACGCGGAGCCGACGATCAGCGGCCGCAAAATGGCCAAGCTCACTGCGGCGCTCCAGAAATGCTACGACAAGCACTTCCTGCCGGTGTGGGGCTATCCGGTCGACCTTTATGTCACCGAAAGGCCGAAGCCGAGCGATTGGCAGCTGGTCTATTTTGACGAGGCCTCCCACAAGAACATGCTCGGCCGCCATGAGCTGACGTATCGTCGTCAGCCGATCTCAAAGATCTTCGTCAAGGCGCTGGGCAGCGAGCCGGTCAGCGTGGCGGCCTCGCACGAGCTGTTCGAGATGGTGCTCGATCCTATGGCCAATCTCTGGGCCGACAAAAATCCGAACACCCAATATGCCTATGAGGTCTGTGACGCGGTGGAGGAGGATTCCTTCTTCGTCGCCGGCTTTGAGATGTCGAACTTCGTCTATCCGTCCTGGTTCGAACCGTTCAAGCATCCCCGGGGCACCAAGTTCGACCACAAGGGGACGCTGACCGAGCCGTTCTCGATGACCGAGGGCGGCTACGTCATCAAGCGGGTCAACGGCCGGAAGGTGATCAAGGCGTTCGGCTCGCCTGAGAAGCGGCGGAGCTTCGCCAAGGAGGACCGGCGCGGCCATCGCAGCGAATTTCGCGATCCGCAAGGCGAGCATCACCCCGGCCGGCGCGCAGCCAAGAGGCGAGGGTAGGGTATCGCTGGAGCTGTCTCCGGGCGCGTCCGCACCCGGAGACGTGAGCGTTGCGATCAGCGCTTGGCCTTCCTGGCCTTCTTTTTCGACTTGGCGGCTTTCTTCGTCGCCTTCTTTGCAGTTTTCTTGGCCGCCTTCTTCGACGACTTCTTTGCAGCCTTCTTCGAAGTCTTCTTCGCAGCCTTCTTGGCTTTCTTCTTGGAAGCCTTCTTCGGCGCTACTTTCTTCGTGACCTTTTTGGCGACTTTCCTGACCTTCTTCACCGCAGTGACAGCGGCGTCCTTGGTCGCTTCCACGGCGGCGGTGATCGTGTCCATCGCCTGTTCGGTGATCGGCTTGTCGTCGTCCATATCGTCCCCCACGGTTTGCATGGAGCGATGACGATAGCGAGTTTCATAGTTGTGTCAAAGCAACGCTCAACCGCCATCGAAATTCGCTTGGAGGTTTTGGGTGGCGAGATTGGGATGGTCGTGGAGCAGGTGCCGGCAGAACTCGCGCCAGCCAAGCTCGGTCAGACCAACCTCCTGGCGCTGAATGCCACCATCGAAGCCGCGCGCGCGGGCGATGCCGGCCGCGGTTTTGCGGTGGTGGCCCAGGAGGTCAAGACGCTGGCCGGCCAGACCGCCAAGGCGACCGACGAGATATCGAACCAGATCGCCAGCATGCAGCTTGCGACTGAGGAATCGGTTGTCGCCATCAAGGCGATCAGCCAGACCATCGAGCGCATCAGCGGTATCGCCGGCTCGATCCCGGCTGCGGTCGAGCAGCAGAAAGCGCGACCCACAACATCGTGGTCAGCGTTCGCGCGGCGGTATCGGGCACGGCCGATGTCGCCGTCAACGTCCGTGACGCCGCCGAGGGGGCGAACGAAACGGGCGAGACGTCCAGCCGGATGTTCGCTTCCGCCCAGGCGCTGTCGGGCGAGAGCCTGCATCTGAAGGCCGAGGTCGACGGCTTCCTCGACCGCGTCCACGCGGCGCGAGGGCTCTAACGTCGTCATTCCGGGTCGGTGCTGACGCATCGCCCGGAACGACGTTTGGGTTATTTCGGCTGCGGCACGATCCGGATGTAGGGCTTCGGTTCCTTCCAGCCCTGCGGGTAGATCGTCTTGGCCTCGTCGTTGGAGACTGAGCCCGCGATGATGACGTCGTCACCCTGCGACCAGTCGGCCGGGGTTGCGACGCGATGCTTGGCGGTGAGCTGGAGCGAGTCGATGACGCGCAGGATTTCCTGGAAGTTTCTGCCCGTCGTCATCGGATAGACCAGCACCAGCTTGATCTTCTTGTCCGGGCCGATCACGAAGACGTTGCGGACGGTCTGGTTGTCGGCGGCCGTGCGGATGAGGGGATCGCCGGAGATCGCGGCCGGCAGCATGCCGTACAGCTTGGAGACGTTGTAATCGGTGTCGCCGATCATCGGGTAGTTCGGAGCCGTGCCTTGCGTCTCCTTGATGTCCTCCGACCATTTGGAGTGACGGTCGACCGGATCGACCGAGAGGCCCATCAGCTTGACGCCGCGCTTGTCGAATTCCGGCTTCAGCTTGGCGAGCACGCCGAGCTCGGTCGTACAAACCGGCGTGAAGTCCTTCGGATGCGAGAACAGCAGCGCCCAGCTGTTGCCGATCCAGTCGTGGAACTTGATCTTCCCTTCGGTGGTTTCGGCTTCGAAGTCGGGTGCGGTGGCGCCGATCGGAAGTGTCATGGTTCTACCTCATCGAATTGAATTTACTTGAGAATTCATCCTTGGCCGTCACCATCAGTATAGGGTCTTCGCGACCTCAAGTGAACGCCAACTGAACCGCTTCAAGTAAAATGTGAATTCCTTCTTTGAAGGCCTGATGTCCTAGCACCTTTTTGTTACAGCGGCGCCTGCGGCGAAACATCTCCACCGGGGCCACACGGGCCCGATTGCCCCGATAAAGCCTTTTATGACTTCCATCACGCTCGCCCGGCGCTTCCTAGAACCTAAACGGTCTTGGCAGCGACCAATTGGCAACCATCTAGAAAAGTCGTGATCCCCGTATCGAATCATTAACCACCCCTTTACGCCGGCGTGAAAATGCTGGCCGATCAGAAGAAATCTGGAAGTGAACTATGTCTGCCGCTGCGCATACGTCTGTTGAGTCGCCGTCCCTCGAACCGTCCTGCCGCGATACTTCGGCCCACGCACTGACCATCGTGCGCGACGGCGTGATCACGGGCGAAGGCCCGACCACCAAGGGGAGGGTGCACTTCTCCCGCGCGCTCGATGCCGATGACACCGCCTGGTGCGCCCGCATCCTGACCGCCACAGCCGTCAACGACCAACCGATCAGCCGCGCGGAAGCCGAAGCGCTGTTTGAGATCAACGAAGCCGCAACCGAACGCACCGATGGCGGCCGGTTCGACGACCTGCTCGCCAAGGCGGTGGCCCATTATGCCGCGAGCGCCTCGGGCCTGAAGGTGCCGCCGCGCAGCGTCGCGCTGTCTGCCGAGTCCGATATCGAAGGCTGGGCGCCGTCCTATGCCTCCAAGGTTAACAGCGAAATGCTGGAGTGGATTGCCGGCCAGATGCGCGGCAAGCGCCAGAACAACCGTCGCCTGATGGCGATGGTGGCGACCTTCCTGGGCACCACCGCGCTGCCTCTGGCGGGCCAATTGCCGAACGTGTTCGACATCGGCATGTAAAGTCCGGGCATGTAAAGTCCGGTCATGTAAGATCCGGGCATGTAAAAGTGAGATGAGATTGTCGCGCCCCTTGCGAGGCGCGAGAGGCAACGGTGGGGTTATTTCCCCGCCGTTTTTTGTTTGCCGGTGTCCGGCTCGAGGCCGAGCGTGCGGCCCGGGAAACCGGCAGTGTCGAAATAGCGGTGGCTGCCGACGCGCTGGAAGTTGAGCACGGTCTGCAGGCCGTTCTCGGACCTCTTCGACTTTTCAACCGCCTTGTACGCCTTCGGAATGATGCCGTTGGGCAGGGCCTCCGACATCACCCGGCCGACCAGGCCGCCGTTCTGCGTGCCGCGCAGGCCCATCAGCCGGGCGGCCGTCATGCCGACGTCGGCATTGCTGACCGGAATCTCGCTGACGTAGCCGGCCTTGAAGTCCGGTCCGATGGCGGCCATGAAGTTCATGGTGTCGCCGCGGCTGAAGCTGCCATGCATGCCCTGGCCCTGGCGCAGCACGGTGTCGGCAACGTGCACCGAGCAGTTGGTCGGCGCCTCGCCGCAATCGCTGGCGTAGGAGCGGAAGTTGACGACGATTGCCGGCGTCGGCGTTGCCGCCTTGCCGCGCAGACTGACGCTCGACAGTGGCAGCGTGCCGGGGAAGCGGCCGAGGGAGTCGTCGACGAACAGGCCGGAGACGTAGTCCTGCTCGAGCAGCACCTTGACGGTTTTAGCCGCCAGCTTCTTGTCCTTGTTCGGCAAATAGATCAGGTCGGAGCCGCCATTGGTGGCGACGACGAGATCGGGCTTTTCCGGATCCTTGCCGAGCACGCCGTTGCCGGCCTTGGGATGCTTGTTGCCCTCGACCTTGGCATTCTTGTTGTTGGGGTCGAACAGCGGCAGGTCGAGCGCCTTGGCGAGGTCGAGCGCCAAAAAGCCCATCGGAAGGAAGTCCTTCGGCGTGTCGTCATAGCTGACCTTGGCCGAGGGGCTGGTCTTGCTTTCCTTCGAGATGGTCGAGAAGCCGTGGTCGGCCTGGACCATGATGTTGGTGTTGGCGGCAAGGCCGAGCTCGTCCAGCGCCTTGCGGAGCTGGGCGAGGTTGTTGTCGGCATTCTTGATGCCGGCCATCGAGGTCGGCCCGTTGATGCCGGGCATGATCTGGTTGAGGCTGTCGCCGGTGTTGTGCTGACTGCCGTCGGGGTCGCGCGACCAGAACACCAGCACGAACGGCTTGTTGCGCGCCTTGAACATCGGCAGCACGACCTTGGCAGCGACGTCGGCGAAATAGGCCTGCTGGGCGACGTTGGCGACCGTGGTGCCCGGCGTCTTGGCGTCGCCGGCCTTGCTGTTGTCGCCGCGTGGCGGCGTGGCGATGGGGAGGCCGGCCTTGGTCAGCGCAGCCTTGACCTCGTCGGACAGCGCCACGCCGTTCTTGGCACCGGTGGCATCGTCGAACACGATCGAATGCAGGCCGGCCTTTTCGGGTTTGTCAGTGTGATCGAACTGATAGGTCGGGCCATGCTTGCCAAGGGCCGCCGTGCTGTAGCCCTTGTCGCGGGCCAGCTTCAGGATCGTGTCTTCATTGAGATAGTCGCCCTTGAAATGCTCGTCGATGTCGCCGAGCACGGCGTCGTTCTCGATGAAGGGGACCACGGTGTCGCCGGCGGGGACGGACGTGTAGTTGGTCCAGATCGTGTTGGAGAACACACCGGTATCGCCGAGATAGTGCCCGGTCGACATCGCCGAGCCGTTGGCCATGGTGAAGGTCGGGAACAGCGAATGCGAGTTCTTGAAGTTGACGCCTTTGTCGCGGATTTCGGCCATGGCGGGGGCGGTCTCCGGTGTGACCTTCAGTGCCCGCAGACCGTCCGGAATGAACAGGATCAAATTACGAGGGGTGTTGTTCTCGGCGGAGGCACGCCCCGTCGAAAGCCCGGTGGACAGCAGTGTCAGTCCGGCTGACAGCAACACCAGTGAACGGCGCATAAAATCTCTCCCTGCGAGGCAGCTTGGCCGCCAACCGCGGCCCCCCGGCTTCGTTTAGTTTCGCTGTATGACGGTCTTGTTACAAGAGCGGAGCGGCATGCAAAGAAGGGCAGGGACCGTCCGCGTGTCCCGGACGCGGCGCGGCACGCAGTGACGCGCCGCAGAGCCGGGATCCAGGAAGCCACGCCGTTCGCTGTTGCATGGGCCCCGGCTCTGCAGCGCACCGCCAAGAGGCGCTGCGCTGCGTCCGGGGCACGAGATCGTTGTTGAATGCCTGACATAGGCTCGCATCCTCGCGGCGTGTTTCGCCCGAGCTTTGCTTCGTCGCCTCACCCTCGATTGAAAGAGAGCGCAGGGAAGACCGGGAGCCGGCTGGCTCCTATTGATCCGCTATGCCAGGAGCAGATTGCGCTACATTGCACAGCGGGAAACAGGGCAACCGGAGCATCCCGGCCTTCCCTGCGCAATGGTTGGAACGGCTTATGTCGTGTTCTCCCCGGGGAGCGATGCACTATTGCCCCCGTCGCCCTGCGGATGGCTGATGCGTGTGCCCGGTTGGGCTGCACACATCACCGCAAGACTTGGCGCACAGACCCCGGGCGCCAGGACGACACGATTTGGCCGTACGCCGATCACACCGGTCGTGCGCGCGACGCCTTCGCTCACGGTTGTCCGCCCTGCGAAGCCATTCGCGCCGATGTTATCGACGTCCACCGCCGCCCGGCCCGCGTTCGTGACGATCGCGATACGCCCCTCTTCCTTGGGCCGGAGTGAGCGGAAGATACGATAATTCCGAATTCTAATAAAGCGAAATATTTTGTCGTCGTTCCGTTGACTCTGCGCTTGGGATGTTTCGCCCGACGCGACGCAAGGGATTGTGGCCGGCAATCAATCCGACGGTTTATCGCCGCCGCGGTGGAAACAGTGCCATCGTGACACAGGGCACTGGAAATCCGGACTGGCTGCACAAGCAGCAGGACCATTGACGCACGATGGCCCATCGTCCGTCATGGGCGATGGGCCACATCGTGAGCGGGCGTTACCAGTTGCGATAGACACCGGTCAGGGTGCCGTTGTTGTTGCCCTCCGGGCCGACATCGCCCTGCGTCGAGCTCGGCGCCGGATGGTTGGTGCCGTTGAGCGCGCCGTACGGTCCGGCCGGATAGTACGCGCGTGGCTGAACCGGTTGGTAGCCGGGGGCGGTGCGGTCCCATCCCACGCGCGGTCCGTTCCAATCATAGCCCTGGGCCGAGGCGGCCGTCGTGCCCGCGACGAGCGAAGCCGTGATCAGGCAGAGGAGTTTTGAGTTGTTCCGCATTCGAGATGCTCCTTGCTTGTGTCGCGAGACAACGGCCGCAGTGCGGGAGCGTTCCGGACGTAATCGGCGGAAGCGATCAACTCCGATCAACTGGTTATGAAGTCCGCCTTCCGCGGAACAAGTGCGACATCAGCCGGGAATCCCGCGCATCTTGCCGCAGCTTGTTCCCTGTTAATCCCGTGCCTTAACCAACAATTAATTATACGTTTGCGGGTGGGCGACAGCCCGGCCTAGCGTGCGGTGGGGAGCCGTTTTCGCGAAGCCAAACGAGTTGGTGCGTATCATGATGTCCAAATCACAACACGGGGCCTTGCTTGCCTCGCTCAGCGCAGCCGCGCTGCTCCTTGCCCCCAGCGACAGTTTTGCCAGACCCGGCGGCGCCGTCGCGCACGCCGCCGCGCCGTCCGGCCCGGTGGCGCGTCCGCCGATTGCGCCAGGCGCCCGTTTCCGCGGCCGTAACACACCCTGGGTCTATTGGCCGGGCGGTGGCGGGTTCTTCTATGACAACGCAGGATACGGCCAGCCTTTCGCCGATTCCGGCCAACCGGTCTCCAACGACGTGCGCTACACCTATACGTACGACGTTCCCTGGGACTGGACGCATCGCTTCCCGCCGAACGTGGTGCCGTCCGACCGGCCCTATGTGCCGAGCTGTCCGACCGAGCAGGTGACTGTGCCGGGTCGCGGCGGCGGCGAGCATACTGTCAACATCATGCGCTGCTACTGAGCGGCGCATTTCCCTCAGCTAGCCCAGCTCAAAACTCGTCACGCCGAAGACGCGGTCGATCCGCAGCGGCGGGATCGGCCCTGTGTACATCCGCGCCGTCTCGAACACCGGCGTGAGGCCGAGCGATTCTGCGAGCGCAATCGCCTCGCGATTGACGGCGGGAACGTCGAGGAAGACTTCGCTGTCACCCGCACTTGCCAGCAAGGCCTGCGCGATCGCTTCCGCCGCCGCGCGGTCGTCGGCAACGAGCGGGCCGATCTTGCGGCCCGTCCGGCACGGCCGGATCACACCCCATGCCGCGAGCTTGCCGTCGCGCAGAAGCGCGCGACCGATATGTCCCGACGTGTCGATCCAGGCACGCAGGAAGCCGCCGCGCGGGGCCGGGAAGACGGTTGCATCGTCGCCTTCAACACGCGCGAACGGGATCGTGTCGAGCGCAATGACATCAGCGGGCGGGCTCAGTGGCGCGGCGACGATGCCGCCATAGCGGATATTGGCGTAGGCGAGCTGGAAGCCGGATTTTTTGTAATTATCCTGCTGCGCCACGACGCCATCGAGGCCGATGACGCGGGTGCCCGCATGCGCGATCGCGGCGTTCCAGATGCGCAGCCCGTGGCCTCTGTCGCGAAAATCCGATCGCACGATGTAGAAGCCCAGGAAGGCGAAGCGATCATCGTAGTTGACGCAGGAGACGGTCGCGACCGGCTCGCCGTCGATCTCGCCGACGAAGAAGCCTTTCGCGTCCGGGATCGCGAAACAGGCGGCATCGGAGAGGCCCGGATTCCAGCCTTCGGCCGCGGCCCAGTCGGCGGCGATGGATATCTCCTCCGGGCGCAAATTGCGGATCTGCAAATCGCTCATCTTTCAAATTGCTCGCGACGGTGGACCTGCCGGCCGGTCCGGCGGTAGAAGGCCTCATGATAGGCCGGGCCTGCGGCTCGCCTCAACGATATCACAGAGGATGATCGGTCATGGCAGCAGAGAAGGTCGCACTGGTTACCGCCGGCGGCAGCGGCATGGGGGCAGGGGTCGCGCGTCGGCTCGCAGCCGACGGCTTTCGTGTCGCCATCCTGTCCTCCTCGGGCAAGGGCGAGGCGCTGGCAGCCGAGCTCGGCGGGTTAGGGATCACCGGTTCCAACAAATCGAACGACGATCTGAACCGGCTTGTCGACGGGGCGTTGGCCAAATGGGGACGCATCGACGTGCTCGTCAACAGCGCGGGCCATGGGCCCCGCGCGCCGATCACGGAGATCACCGACGAGCAGTGGCATACCGGCCTCGACACCTATCTGCTCAACGTGATCCGTCCGACGCGGCTGGTGATGCCAATCATGCAGGCGCAGAAGGCCGGCGCCATCATCAACATCTCGACCGCCTGGGCGTTCGAGCCGAGCGCGATGTTTCCGACGTCCGCCGTGTTCCGCGCCGGCCTTGCCGCCTTCACGAAGATCTTCACCGACACCCATGCCGCCGACAACATCCGCATGAATAATGTGCTGCCGGGCTGGATCGACAGCCTGCCGCAGACCGATGCACGCCGCGACAGCGTGCCGATGCAGCGCTACGGCAAGGTCGAGGAGATCGCCGCGACGATCTCGTTCCTGGCGTCCGACGGCGCGGCCTACATCACCGGCCAGAACATCCGCGTCGATGGCGGACTGACGCGTTCGGTCTGAGACGCGGAGAATCGAATCGCGTTTCGCGCTGTTGTCGCGATGCGACATTGGCGTGCGTCGTACGCCACGGATGAGGGATCACGCGTGGCCCTTGGGTCACACCCGTCGCGCGTTCGCGCGCCGCACGGCTCACATTACGTCACAGTCCCCATGAACTTCGCCGCAGCCCAAGACGGCACGGGACCGGCGGCCTATGCCTGATCTGCGCCAGACGCGTTCCGCCTGTGCGCATTCGAAACGCGAGATCAATTGCGTGAGGCAAGGAGACTGGAATGAAGAAGTTTTTGCTGGCGGTTACTTCGGTTGTTTTGGGCTCCGCATCCGTGCAGGCGGCCGACCTCGCGGCGCAATACACCAAGGCGCCCATGATGGCGCCGGCGTACAACTGGACTGGTTTCTATGTCGGCGGCAATGTCGGCGGTGCATGGGGCAGCGCCGATCCGACCACCTCGACCGTTTTCGATCCGCCCGGCTATTTCGCGGCCAGCAGCGTCCCTGCCATCAACGCGGTCGGCGCCCAGGGCGTCAACAGCTCCGGCGTGACCGGTGGCCTCACCGCAGGCTACAACTGGCAGGTCAACCACGCCGTGCTCGGCCTCGAAGGCGACATCAACTATTTCGGCGTCAAGGGCAGTGCGACGGGTTCCGCGGTCTATCCCTGCTGCGCCCCAACCGGCTTCACCGTGTCCTCGCAGGTCTCG
The DNA here is from genome assembly GCF_040548035.1 of Bradyrhizobium sp. LB8.2. Classification (NCBI taxonomy): domain Bacteria; kingdom Pseudomonadati; phylum Pseudomonadota; class Alphaproteobacteria; order Hyphomicrobiales; family Nitrobacteraceae; genus Bradyrhizobium; species Bradyrhizobium sp. LB8.2. The sequence goes on from NZ_JBEPQV010000024.1 coordinate 35,031, forward strand.
GCCGACTGGCTCGCCACGATCCGCGGCCGTATCGGCTTCCTCGCGGCGCCGACTTGGCTGCTCTACGCCACCGGCGGCGCGGCGATCGCCGAGGTGAAGGGTAATTTCAACTTCACCGACACGTTCGCTGCGGCGACGGAGTCGGCCGCGTTCCGCGACACACGCCTCGGTTGGACCGCAGGTGTGGGCACCGAATATGCCGTCGGCGGCGGCTGGTCGCTCAAGGCGGAATATCTCTATGTCGATCTCGGACGCAGCACCGTGACCAGCACCAATCTGCTTGGCGGCGCATTTCCGACCAACGTCTTCACCCACTCGGTCGATCTCAAATCGAACATCGTGCGCGTCGGCGTGAACTACAAGTTCGGCGGACCGGTCGTAGCCAGGTACTGAGCTTCCCGTTCCGATCCTGGCGCAGAAAGCCCCGGCCTGGCCGGGGCTTTCTGTTTTGGCGCTCAGCCTGCGTGCGAAGCCACGAGGCGCGCCAGCGCGGGCAGGATCTTGTAGCGCGCGATCTCGTGCGGATATTCGCCCCTGTTGGCGAGCAGGACGATGCCGATCCGCCGCGCCGGCACGAGGCCGATATAGCCAGAGGCGTTGTTGAGGCCGCCCGGCTTGTCGACGACGGTGACGCCCGGAAGACGCACCGTCTCCCAGGACATTCCCTGTCCGAACTTCTCGTCGATGCGGAAGATCTCGTGCTGTGTCATCCGCAATGCCTCGCGCAAGTGAGGGTCGATCGACCGCCCGTCGACGCAGGCCGCAACGAATGTCGCGAGATCCCGCGGCGAAGAAAACATCTGGCCCGTGCCAGGAAAATCGAAATAGCTTTGCTGGTCGCCGATCGGGCCGATCGCCATGCCTTGATCCGAATAGCCCTGGACCGCGCGGCGCATCCAGGCCTCGTCCATGACGGCACGGCTATCTTCGCCGCGTTCGGGCACGGAGGTCGCATTCATGCCGATCGGCTTGAGGATGCGCTGTTCGAACAGGGCCGCGATCGGCGTGCCGTAACAGCGCTCGAGCACGAGCTGAAGCAGCACGTAGCCGGCGTGGCTGTAGACGCGCTGCTTGCCGGGCATCTCGCCGGCCTGCGGTCTCCAATTGTTGAACATGTCGATGAACTGCGCGCGCGTAAAAGTCCCGTCCGGCCAGGGCGGATGGTCGGTCGGCAGCAGCATGCCCGAGGTGTGCGTGACGAGTTCGCCGACGGTGACGCGGCGGATATAGTCGCCGGTGAGTTCGGGGAGATGTTTCGGCAGATGATCGCCGAGCCGCAGCTCGCCGCGGAGGGTGCCGAGCGCGACCAGCGTCGCCTCGAACGGCTTGCGCAGGGAGCCGAGATTGAACAGCGTGTCCGGCGTGACCGGCCTCTGCGTGGCGTCGTCCGCAAAGCCGTAATTGAAGAACTCGACATGGCTGCCGGCATAAAGCGCGGCGGCAAGGCCGCCCGGCTGGTCCGGCGTCGCGGTCGGCGTCAGCTCGTTCGCGACGATGTCGCGCATCTGCGCGATCATGTCGGAATCTGCCGCGGCGCGGTGCGGCCACGCCAGCGCGACCGGAACAAGCGCCGCCCGGGCGAACGCCCGCCGGGTGAGGTGCGATGAGGTGACAACAGACGGCACGGCTCTGACGCAGGATGCGATGCGCCCCCGGTCTCTTTTAACGGGAAGGGCCGTGCCTCCCTATTCACGATTGCGCGTGTTGGGTTCCGCCTGTGGAGCCTCCGAAAAGATTACTTAGCTTATGAGCTAACAATTGTTGACGCCGGATGATGGCAGCCCTATAGTTAGCTCCATGGCTAACCAATTATCCCGGCTCGACCAAGTCTTTTCCGCACTCGCCGATCCCACCCGGCGGGCGATCGTGATGCGGCTCTGCGCCGGCGAGGCGTCGGTCGGCGAACTCGCCGATCCCTTCGAGATGGCGCTGCCGAGCTTCATGAAACACATCCATGTGCTGGAGACGAGCGGGCTCGTTCTGTCGGAGAAGTCCGGCCGCGTGCGCACCTGCCGTCTCAGCCCGGACACGCTCGTCGGAGCGGAGGACTGGTTCCAGCAGCAGCGCGCGATCTGGGAGGCGCGGCTCGACCGCTTCGAGGCCTACGTGATGAAGCTGAAGAAAGACAAGGAGAGGGCGGGCGCCAAACGGCCGTCCAACAAAACCAACAGGACAACCGGCAAGACAACCAAACGGAAAGGTTCCGAGTGATGACGAATTCTGCCAATCCCGCCCTGTCGCAATGGTCGCTCGACCGCGAGATCGTGATGTCGCGTGTGATCGACGCGCCGCGCGATCTGGTGTTCGAGGCGTGGTCCGACCCGAAGCATCTGCCGCAATGGTTCGGGCCGAAGGGTTTCAAGCTCGAGACCTTCGAGATCGACGTGCGCGTCGGCGGCGTCTGGCGCTTCAACATGATCGGCCCCGACGGCACCGTCTATCCGAACCGCATGCGCTTTCGCCGCATCGAGCGGCCGTCTTTGATGGAGATGGACCACGGCATCGACCAGGACGAGGATCCTGGCCTGTTCCGTTTCACCGTCACCTTCGCCGAACAGAGCAACGGCAAGACGGTTCTGATGATGCGGCAGCTGGCGTCGAGCACGGCGCAGCGCGACGGCATGATCAACTTCGGTGCGGTCGAATACGGCTACCAGACGCTGGACAAGCTCGCCGCGTATGTCGGTGGGCTGAAGAGCTGAAGGAGATCGCGCGGCCGCCTGCCGCGCGCTCACTCCTCATGGCCGGGGCTAAACCCGGCCATGAGGGAGATGACAGAATTGGGCCACCCCATACTGAACAGCGTTACTCCTTCGCCTCATCCGTCACGATGCCGCCGAGCTTCTGCCAGCGCTGGCCGTCGAATTGCACCATCTGGAACTGCTTGTTGACGCGATAGTCGGTCGGGCTTGTCGTCACGGAAATCCCTGGCAGGGTCAGGTCGAGCTCGACGTTCCGGAGATTGGCGGCCTGACGCATCACGTTCTCGCGGGTGAGATCGTCGCCGCATTGCTGCAGCACCTGCACCAGGAGCTGGGACGTGATGTAGCCGTAGACGTTCAGGTTCGAATCCTTGTCGCCGTCCGGATAGTACTTGGCCATGAAGGCGAGATAGCGTTTCATGCCAGGATCGTCCTTCCACTCGGGATCGGCGGAATCCTTGACATAGCCGACGCTGACAACGCCCTTGGCGTTGTCGAGTCCGGCGGGTTTCAGCACCGCGCTGACCGAGGAGGCATTGATGTCGATGATGTGCAGCGGCTTCCAGCCGATTTCGGCGACCTTCTTGATCGCCTGCGCGGCCTGTTTCGGCGTCGTCGCGCTGAACAGCACGTCGGCACCTGCATCCTTCAACCGCAGGATCTGCGAGTCGATGGTGGGCTCGGTGATCTCGTAGGACGTCTCGGCCACGATCATCTTCGCCTTGTCACCGAGACCTGCTTTGAAGCCGGCGAGGTAATCCTTGCCGAGATCGTCGTTCTGATAGAGCACGCCGATCCTGGCGTTCGGATAGTTCTTCAGAAGATATTGCGCGTAGATGCGGCCCTCAACGAGGTAGGAAGGGTTGAAGCCCATGGTCCAGGGGAAGTTCTTCGGATCGGTGAAGCGCGCCGCGCCCGTTGCCGCGAACAGCTGTGGGACCTTCTTGGCGTTGAGATATTTTTGCACGGCGACATTCGGCGCCGTGCCGATGATCTGGAAGGTCAGCAGCACCTCGTCGCTTTCGACCAGCTTGCGGGTCTGCTCAACCGTCTTCGGAGGCGAATAGGCGTCGTCATACTGAATCAAGTTGACCTTGCGGCCGTTCACGCCGCCCAGATCGTTGATCATTTTCATGTAGGCTGCCTGGGTCTTGCCGATCACGGCATAGGCCGAGGCCGGACCGCTGAGCGGGACGGTCTGGCCGACCTTGATCTCCGTGTCGGAGGCGCCGGGATCGTATTTCTTTTGCGCCTGTGCGGTCGGGATCGACAGCGCGAGAACGAGCGCGGATGCCGCGGCGCGTTTGATAAGTGCGTTTTTCATTTCCATTCCCTGTTCGTGACCGTCACTCGCCCTTGAGGCCCGCCTCGCGGATCAGCCCGGTCCATTTCTGCGTCTCGTTGTCGATGAACTGGCCGAACTCGGCCGCGGTGCCGGCGCGCACTTCGAGGCCCTGTGCGGTCAGCTTGTTCTTGATCGCCGGCTCGGCGAGCGCGCGCAAAACTTCGGCCTGCAGTTTGTCGACGATGGCGCGCGGCGTCGTCGATGGCGCCATGAAGCCGTACCAGCCGGCGGCAGCCACGTTGGGAAAACCCTGCTCACGCAGGGTCGGCGCTTGCGGATAGAGCGCGCTGCGTTCGGCCGAGGCGACGCCGAGCACGGTGAACTTGCCGCTCTGGATGTAGGGCAGGGCGGTCGGCAGCGCCGTCAGCGTGGCATCGACGCGGCCGGCGAGCAGCTCGGTGTAGGACGCCGCATCGCCACGGAAGGGAATGTTGAGACCCTTGACGCCGGCATCCCTGAACAGGAGTTCGCCGGCAAGATGCGGCTGCGAGCCGGCGCCGGGTGAGGCGAAGGTCAGTCCGTCCGGTTTCGATTTGCCGTAGGCGATCAATTCGGGAAGGGTCTTGAACGGCGCGTCCGCGCTGATGATCAGGAACAGCGGCGCGATCACCGCCATCGCGACCGGCTGCAGATCCTTGCGGTCGTAGGTCAGCTTGCCGAACAGCGCTTCGGCGGTGGCGTAGGGCGCCGCGACATAGAGCAGGGTGTAGCCGTCGCCCGGCGCATGCGCGACCGTGTCGTTGGCGATGCGCGTGCCGGCGCCCGGCTTGTTTTCGACGATGAATTGCTGGTGCAGGTTGCGGCCGAACTCTTCGGCCAGCAGCCGCAGCGAAATGTCGTTGGATCCACCCGGCCCGTAAGGCGAGATCAGCCGCACCATGCGCGACGGCCAGGCGTCCTCAGCGTGCGTGGAGAATGGAAGTGCGGATAGCGAAAGGGCGAGGGTGCCCAGGAATGTTCGCCGTGTGACGGTCATGATGGCCTCCCGGTGGAGCGCCAATTGTCGTGTTCATCGCCTGGCGCTCTTCTTGTTTTGCTTTGGTGTCTCGATCGGTCCCGCGGCGCCCACGATGGCGCGGATGCTGTCGGCAAGGGCGGCAATGCGCGGGCCGATCTCGCTCTCCAGCTGGCCGGGTTGGAGCCGGAACGCGGGAATGCCGCAATTGATCGAAAAGGCCTGCCTCGCCTCGCTCGCATGAAACAGCGGCGCGGCGACGGCATGGATCGAAGCCATATACTCGCCGAAGCAGGTGCAGAAGCCGCGGCTGGCGCATTGGGCGAGGCCAGCGCGGTATGTCCCGCGGAAGGCTGACCACAACTCGGTGTCTTCGCTCGCGATGCGCTCTTCGAGCAGCGCGGCATCAGCCTGCGGCAAGGTTGCCGCCGCTGCACGGCCCATCGCCGTCATCACCACGGAAATGGGCATGCCGATGTCGGGGACGTGCGGGCCGACGTCGCCGGCACGCGCGGTCTCGACATAGATCATGGAGGTCGCATCGAGCAGGCCGATCGAGACCGTGCCGCGCACGCTCTGCGCCAGCTCCTGCATCATGGGCCGCGCGACCTGACGGAACTGCATGTCGGCGAGCAGCGGATGCGCCATGCGAAGCGCCCGCGCGCCGACGCGATATTTGGCGCGTTCGGAATCGTAGCGGAGGTAGCCGAGCTCGGCGAGCGTATGCGTCAGCCGCGCCACCGTCGGCCGCGGAATCCCGGTCAGCGTCGACAGCTCCATGTTGCCGAGCTGCGTCGCCCCCGCCTTGAACGCCTCGAGCACCACGAGGCCTTTTGCCAGCGTCGTCGCAAACGCGGCGTCATCGGCGCTCGAAGCCAGCACGGCGGCGGCGGACGAGGAAGCGCGGATCGGTTTGGACGCGGTGCGAGCCATGCATGTTTAATGAACCTGGTTAGGCTTGTTGTCCAATAGATTCAGAAAATGCGTACTTGTGTCCACTATACGGACGACCGGCGATTGCTCCGGCCGGGACAAAATGGACGCGACGATCACTGCAGCAACACAGATTTTTGTCGTGATTCGGTGGCTTGTCGTGACAGGATTATTACGATCAGACGTCATATCGATTACGGCGGAGCGCTTCATGTTGCAGTGGCAGGCACGGTCAAATCCCCTCGCGTGGTGGTGGGGGTCCCTGACGCTGGTCAGTGCTGCCAACATTCTCGTCTGGTTGATGCTGTACCGCGAGTTCTACCCGACGCCTGCCGGCAGCATCAGTGGCGGCTCCGGCATCGGGCTGATGTTCCTGCTCTGCGCGGGTTATGTCTTTGGCTGCGCCTTCCGCTCGTTCCTGCCGCGCGCCGACGTGCAGCGCATCTGTCTGTTCGACACCTGGCTCTCCAGCATCTTCGTCGGCCGCACGGTCGCGACCGTGGCCGAACTGTGCTTCGTCGCGCAATGGGCGATCATCCTGCATCAGCTCGGGATCATGACGGGCGCCGAGACGGTCGTGAACATCGCGTGGGTGATCGTGCCCATCATCATCGTCGCGGAGTGCTTCTCGTGGTACGCGGTGGTGACGACCAACTTCCTCTTCAATGCGATCGAGAATTCATTGTGGGCGGTGACATTCTTCCTCGCGGGCATCGCGCTGTGCCGGCTGATGCCGGAATTCCAGGGGCCGGTGCGTTGGGCGCTGATTGCCGGCATCGTCGGCATCGCCTGCTTCCTGGCCTTCCTCGTCACCGTCGACGTGCCGATGTATCTCAGCCGCTGGCGGGCCGGGCATGAAGAGGGCAACCGATTGCTCGGCTTCCTCGAAGGCCTGCATGACGTCTCGACGCGCTGGGTCGTAACCCACGACATCGCGCACTGGAAGGGCGAGCTGACCTGGATGTTCCTGTATTTCACCGCCGCCGTGTGGTCGAGCCTCGCGCTCTGTGCGCTCTACGCGATGGAAGGCTATCTCACGCGCTATCTCGCTTGACGGCTTATTTGCCGACCAGGCCGCACTTGCTGCGTTCAAGCGGGCGGAAGGCCTGGTCGGGCGGGATGGTCGCGACCAGCTTGACGAAGTCCCACGGCCCTTTTGATTCCTCCGGCGTCTTGACCTGCACCAAGTAGAGATCGTGTATCATGCGCTGGTCCTCGCGGATGCGCCCATTGGGTGTGTAAGCGTCCGAAACGGGCGTCGCCTTCATCTTAGCCATCACCGTCGCGCTGTCGTCCGAGTCGGTATCCTTCACGGCCTGCAGATAGTGGCGCACGGCGGAATAGACGCCGGCCTGGATTTGCGACGGCATCGCTTTGCGGCGGACGAAGAAGGCATCGGAGAATATCCGGGCTGCCGGCGAGACGTCCTCGAAGAACGAGGTGACGATGAGATCGCCGCGCGTCGCCTTCAACCCGACGGCCTGGATATCGACGTTTTGGAACGACATCGGCACGATTTTCATGCCCTGGTCGGCAAGGCCGAATTCTTCGGCCTGCTTGATCGCGGTGGTGTTGTCGCCGGCGACGTTGATTGCCAGGATTTTTGCGCCCGAGGACTGCGCCTGGAGCAGGAATGAACTGTAGTCGGGCGTGCCGAGCTGCGCCTTGACGCTGCCAGCGACCTTGCCGCCAAGCGAGATGATGCGTTCGCGGGCGGTTGCCTCGATCGAGTGGCCGAAGGCATAGTCGCCGGTGATGAAGAACCACGGCTCCTTACTGGTCTGCATGACGCCGGAGACCACGGCGGTCGCGGTCGAATAGGCGTCCTGGGTCCATTGCACGCTGCTCGGTGCACAGGCTTCATCGGTGAGCTGGTTGGCGCCGGCGCCGGAGACGAGGAAGATTTTCCCGTTGCCGCGCACCAGTTCCTGCACCGCGAGCGCGGCACCGGAGCTGCCGCCGTCCGCGATCGCCTGCACGCCGTCGCTGAACCATTTGCGGGCGAGCGATGCCGCGAGGTCCGGCTTGTTCTGGTGGTCTGCCTGCAGGATCTCGATCGGTTTGCCGTTGATCTTGAAGCCGAACTCCTCCGCCGCCATCCGCGCCGCCTCGGCCGAGCCCGGGCCCATCGCGGTCGCGAATATCCCGTTCATGTCGGTGAGGACGCCGATGCGGACGACATCGCCCTTGATTTCCGCGTGCGCGGTGGCGCCTGCGAGCGCCAGCGCCATCAGCAGGATAGCAGTCGATGTCGTACGAAGCGTGCTCATGGCGTTCCCGATCCTGTTGTCGTTTTGATTGATTGGTGCCCGCGGTCAGGCCGGCTCGGCGATGACCTTGTTGCGCAAACTTCCGATGCCGGAGATCTCGACCTCGACGGTGTCGCCGGGACGCATCCACAGTGGCGGCGTGCGCTTGGCGCCGACGCCGCCGGGGGTGCCCGTGACAATGACGTCGCCGGGGACGAGCGGGCAGATCGCCGAGATGTAGGCGATCAGCTCGGGTATCGCGGTGATCAGGAGATCCGTGGTGGTGTCCTGCACAACGGCGCCGTTCAGGCGCGTCTGCAACGTCAGCTTCGACGGATCGGGGATCTCGTCCGTCGTCACCAGCCACGGGCCGAAACTGCCGCTCTCCGCAAAGGTCTTGCCGGAGAGGAACTGGCTCGTGTGCCGCTGCCAGTCGCGGACGCTGCCTTCGTTGTAGCAGGAATAGCCGGCGATGTGGTCGAGCGCGCGGCTCGCGGGGATGTGACGGCCTTCCTTGCCGATGACGAGCGCGAGTTCGCCTTCGTAGTCGAAATCGTCGCTGACTTTCGGCTTCACGATGGGCTGGAGGTGTCCGACCTGGCTGCAGGGAAAACGCACGAACAGCGCTGGCTTCTCCGTAACGGTGCGCCCCGTTTCGGCAACGTGGTCGCGATAGTTGAGGCCGACACAGATGATCTTTCCGGGATCGGGAATGACGGGCGCGAAGGTGATCTTGTCCAGTGGATGATCGGGCGCCGCGGAAACGGCGAGCTTTGCCGCCTCGGCAACGCGATTGGTTTCGAGCAACTGCCGCAGATTGGTGCAGCCTGCCATGCGTGCGCCGAGATCGACGACGCAATTATCCCTGACGGCTCCGAAGGAGGGATGTCCGTTGGCAATAAAAGAGAGCAGCTTCATGAGATGTCCTTGAGAGAAGTCGGTCAGGCCGCGGACGGCACGTGGGTTGGCGTGATGGCGGCAATGAGCCGGTCGAGCTCGGTGTCGTTCCGGGCGGTGCCACGGACGTAGCGGTCGGGGCGAACGAGCGCGGCAATGATGCCGTGCTCGCGCAGCCATGGCCCGACGCCGTCGGCGTCGTCGCTGATCAGGATGTCGATTCCTGCCTGCGACAGAGCTAGACGTGACGAGAGCGTGGCCGCGCTCTCGACGAGCAGCACGTGGCTGTAGCCGATCCGGTCGTCGCCGCGGCGGCCGTCTTTCAGCTCGAACTGCGGCGCCAGATGTCCGGCAAGAGCCAGATCGCCGAGCGCAAGGCCGGGGCCGAGCAGGGGCTTTTTGACGTGCAGTTTGACCGGTGCATTCTCGCGGGCTTCGCCGGCAGCAAGGCCCGCTTCAATCGCCTTGGTGTTGATGACGCCGCCGAGCCGGATAGCGAGCTCGATGAACTCGCGCACGTGCGGCTGGCGCTCGCGCTGATAAGTGTTGAGCAGATTTGCCTCCGCCCGTCCGTGCAGGACCGCGGCGAGCTTCCAGGCAAGGTTAGCGGCATCCCGGATGCCTGCGCACATGCCCTGGCCGAGGAAGGGCGGGGTCTGATGTGCGGAGTCGCCGGCGAGCAGCAGACGACCGCTCCGCCATTGCTGCGCAATGACGGAATGAAAGGTGTAGACCGCGGCGCGCTCGAGTTCGGCATCCTCGGGCGTGATCCAGCGCGACAGCAGCTCCCATACATGTGCCGGCTGCGCCACCTCGTGGGAGTCCTCGTCCGGGAGAACCGTGATCTCCCAGCGCCGCCGCGTGCCTGTGCCGCGAACATAGGTCGCCGGCCGGCGCGGATCGCAATGCTGGATACTGTAGTCGCCGAGATCGTCGCGGTCGTGCTTGAGCAGCACGTCGATCACGAGCCAGCGCTCGTGGAAGCCGAGATCGTCCATGGCTGAGCCGATGAAGCGGCGCACCAGAGATCGGGCACCGTCGCAACCGATGACGTAGCCGGCGCGGACTTCGCTTAGCTTCCCGTTGGAAAGGTCCTCGTAACGGACGCGCACGCCGGTCTCGTCCTGATCCAGCGCGAACACCTCGCAGCGGCTGCGCAAGGCGACGTGCGGCCAGCGCGCGAGACCAGCGATCAGCTCGTCTTCCAGGTCGGGCTGGTGGAAGCGATAGCTGAGATTCCATCCCATCGGCGTCAATGTCTGTGGCCGCGACCAGTCCAGCAGCATCCGGCCGTCGGCGTCGAGAAAGAGCATGCCGGGGCTGAGGATGACATGCGGAAGGATCGCCTCGGCGAGGCCGATGGTCTGGAACACCCGCATGCATTCGTCGTCGAAATGTACTGCGCGCGGCAGATGATAGGTCCGCGCCTCGCGCTCCAGCACCAGCGTCCGTACGCCGCACAAGCCAAGCAAGTTGGCGAGCGTGGCTCCGACCGGGCCGCGGCCGACGATCACCACGTCAAACTCTTCGGGGGCGGATTTATCTTGCATGGGGGTATCTCTTCCCCCAGCGATGCCGCCGCATCAACGTCGCCGTGCCAAGTGTCCGCCCAGCGGACGGCCTTGCCTAGATCTCGAGCGGAATGGTGGACGCCGCCTCCCGAAGTTGCGCCGCAAACTGTGCGACCGCCTCCTCAATCCCCAGCGCCGAGCGGATCCAGATGATCGAGATGCAGCCGAACACGGCGCCATTGCGCACGATAGGGACGGCGATCGAGGCGGTCTTGGGATTGTATTCGCCCTCGCTGCGGATCGCGTAGCCCCGCGCTTGCGTCTCGGCGATCATTCGGTCGAGGCGGACTTCGTCGAGGAAGGGGCGATCTTCGGCCTCGTCGATCCGGCGCAAATGATTGACGATTAGCTCGCACTCGCGCGCGGGGCATGCGGCGAGATAGGCGCGGCCCGCCGAGGTTCGCAGCATCGGCAGGCGCTTGCCGATCATGCCGCGGTCGATCGAGAGCGGGCTGCGCGAATGCGTGGTCTCCTGCACCACCATCGCGGCGTTCTCGTAAGTCGAGAGATCGGCCGGCCAGACCAGAGTCTTGCTCAACTCGGCGAGGAAAGGTGCCGCCGCCTGGCAGATCACCACGCCGGGATCGTAGCCGTCACCAAGGCTGAGCGCCCGCCGGGTTACGCGAAAACGGTCGTCGCTGGCGCTGCGGGCGACATAGCCCAGTTCCTCTAGTGTCGCGAGCAGGCGGTAGACGGTCGGGCGAGGCAGGTCGAGCGCGCGCGCCACGTCGCCAGCGCGGATGCCGCCGGAGCGGTTGACTTCATGCAGCACGTCCAGCCCGCGCTCGAAGGCGCGGACGCCCTCAGACTGCCGCGGCTGACCGTTCCGCGTCCGCTCCTTGGACACTTGGTATTTCCTCTCTTGTGGCCCGCAGCCTTGCGATTATCGTCTTCGCGAACACGAAGCGATTACGGGGCGCCACCGTAGGAGCGCGCGAGGCCGGTATCAAGTTCGCCGCAGTGCGGCGGACGCGATGCCCTCGGGAGGAATTCGATGGAAATCACCGCGCTCGGCTATATCGGGATCAACTCGTCGCAGCTCGACCAGTGGGACCGGATGGCGACCGGGCTGCTCGGCATGCAGCAGGTCGATCGCGGCGGCAACATGCGCGCCTTCCGCATGGACGATCGCAAGCAGCGGCTGATCGTCGATGGCAGCGGCGATGCCGGCCTTGCGGTGATGGGATGGGAGGTTGTGTCGACCGCCGAATTGAACCATTTGGCCGGCCGGCTGGAAAGCCATGGGGTCAGGGTGACGCGGGGATCGCGCGCGCTGGCCGACGAGCGGCATGTCGCCGAGCTGATTGTGTTCGGCGATCCCGCCGGAAACCGGCTCGAGGCCTTCTCCAAACCGGAGCTTGCGACCGAGCCGTTCAAGCCGGGACGGCCGATCTCGGGTTTCCGCACCGGTGTGCTCGGCATGGGGCACGTCGTGCTCAATGTCGAGGACGTCGAGCCGCTGGTGCCGTTCTATCGTGACGTGCTCGGCTTCCATGTCTCCGATTTCGGCCTCAAGCCCTACGGACTTTATTTCTTCCACGTCAACGGCCGCCACCACTCCTTCGCAATGGTTGGCTCGGGGCGGAAGGCGCTGCACCATTTCATGGTCGAGCTCGGCAGCCTCGATGATGTCGGGCAGGGCTACGACCTCGCGCAACTGGACGACGGCCGCGTCGCCTACACGCTCGGACGGCACACCAACGACCACATGACGTCATTCTACGTGAACACGCCGTCTGGCTTCTTCATCGAATATGGCTGGGGCGGGCGCGTGATCGAGCCTGCGACCTGGCAGCCGCACGAGACCTTTGACGGTCCGTCGCTGTGGGGCCACGAGCGGCTCTACATGCCCGAGGAGCAGCGCAAGCGCCTGCGCGACATGAGACTGGATGCAGCGTCGCGTGGCGTTCGTGTGGCCGACCCCCGCGTGCCGCCGCTGAACTGCGCGTGGCTGGATTCAGTGGTCGCGCGCGAATGATCCGCAGCCTCGCGGCAATGATGTGACATCCAAGAAAGGACAATATGTTTGGGACCCTCTCGAGGGCATGCTTCGTGCTGCTCGCATTCGCCTCAGCTGCCTCGGCCGACCCGATCAAGGTCACACTGCTGGGCACCGGCGTGCCGACGCCGCGGCCGACCAGCTTCAGTGCCTCGACGCTGGTGGAGGCGGGCAGCGAAAAACTGCTGTTCGATCTCGGCCGCGGTTCGACGATGCAGCTCTACAAGTTGAAGATTCCTCTTGGCGCGATCACCGCCAACTTCATCACCCATCTGCATTCAGACCATATCGTCGGCCTTCCCGATATGTGGCTGACCGGCTGGCTCGCCACGCCCTGGGCATCGCGCAAGGGGCCGATGAAGCTTTATGGCCCGAAGGGCACCGTCGCCATGACGGAGAACCTGACCAAGGCGTTCACGGATGACATCCGCATTCGTATCGACGACGAGCATCTCGATCCGGTTGCGGCCACTTTCACGGCAAAGGACATCGGGCCTGGGCTGGTCTATGAGAACAACGGCGTCAAGGTCACCGCCATCGAGGTCGATCACGGCGACAAGATCAAGCCGTCTTTCGGCTACGTCGTCGCGTATGGCGGTCACAAGGTCGTGCTCTCGGGCGACACCAGGTCCGATGAGCGCATCGCGACGGCGGCTGAAGGCGCCGATTTGCTGATACATGAGGTCGCGGTGATCGAGCCGGAGCTGTTGGTCAGGAATCCCGTCTACAAGGACATTCAGGCACACCACACCTCGCCCGAGGAAGCCGGCCGCATTTTTGCTTCCGCCAGGCCCAAACTCGCCGTGTACTCCCACATCGTGTTCGGCACGGTAAAGCCGGCGCCCGACATTCCGGAGGAGCCGCTGATCCTGCGCACGCGGACGGAATACAAGGGACCGCTCCTCGTCGGGCGAGACATGATGTCGTTCAGGATCGGCGACACGGTCGAGGCGTTTGCACCTGACGGAGCGAAGCTGGCGCCATAGCGCAGGGAGCGATCAGGCCTCGCCGAGATCGACTTCCGTCAATATTCCCTGGCGTAGCGCCAGCCGGACCAGCTCGATGTCGGAGCCGACGCCGAGCTTGTCCTTGATCAGGGAATGCAGGTTCGCCACCGTCTTCGGGCTGACATGGAGCGTCTCGGCGATCTCGTCCGTTGTGTTCTCGGCGAGCAGCAGCCGCAGCACCTCGAATTCGCGTGGTGTGAGGACGTCGGCGGCCGAGCTTTCCCCGGCGAGCCGGCTCAGTGCGAGTTCATGGTCGATGTCGGGGCTGATGGCGATCTTGCCGGCCAGCACGTCCATCACCGCCCGCACCAGCGTCTCCGGCGGACTGGTCTTGGTGACGTACCCCTTGGCGCCGGCGCGGATCGCTTGCACGGCAAAGCCGGCATTCCCATGCATAGTGAAGACGAGAATCCTCGCGCTCTTGTCCCACTGCCTGATGCGCCTGACCGCCTCGATACCGCCGATGCCGGGCATGCTCAGATCCATGATGACGAGATCGGGCGCCTCGGATTTGAACAGACGATAGGCCTCCGCGCCGTCGGCGGCTTCGGCGATGACGCGCAATCCCGGCTGCTTCTGGAGCACGGAGCGATAGCCCTCGCGGACGACGGAATGGTCGTCGACCAGCAAAATGGTCGCGTCGGCCGCGCTCATGCGGCGCGCTCCAGCGGCTGCCGATCGGCGGCTGCGAGCGGAATGACCACGCGCAGTGCGGAGCCTCCGTTCGGCGCGGCCTCGAAGCTCAATTGGCCGCGCAAGGCTGCGACGCGCTCACGCATGCCGAGCAGGCCCATTCCGGATTTCGCGACGGGATCGGTCGCGCGTCCGTCATCGTCGATCGCAAGCGCGATCTCGCTGGCCCCCATCGTCAATTCCAGGCTGACCCGCGTGGCGACGGCATGCTTGGCGGCGTTGGTGAGCGCCTCCTGCACGATGCGGTAAAGGCTGGCGCTGATCGTGGCCGGCAGCGTCTCGAAAGCCCCGTCGAACCGGATCGAGAAACGTGTCTCGCCGCGGCTGCGCCCGTTCCAGCCCGCGACCAGGCCTTCGAGGCTGGCGACCAGCCCGAGCTCCTCGACATCGGGTGGCCGCAGCCGGAACAGCGTGCCGCGCAGCGTCTCCATCATGCCGGTTGCGGTCCGCGCGATGCCGTCGCATTCCCCAAGCAGGGAAGGGCAGTCCTGCACGGCGGTCTGGCGGGCGGAGGAGGCGAGCGCGCGGATGGCGGCGAGCGACTGGCCGAACTCGTCATGCAGCTCGCGCGCGAGATGGCGGCGCTCCTCGTCCTGGAGCGCGATCAGCTTCCGCGTCAGCTCGCTGCGTTCGGCAAGCGCATTGTCGAGGCTTTCGGCGAGATGGTTGAATCCGTCGCCGATCGCGGAGAGCTCGGCAAGGTCGAACGGCGGCAGCCGTGTGGTGAGGTCGTTGGCGGCAATCCGCTCGAGGCCGGTGCGGATCATGCGGGTGGGGCGCAGCGCGCGTGCCAGCGCGGCGTAGACCAGCGCGCAGAGCAGCGGCAGCGCGATCGCCAGCGCCAGCATCAAGCGGCCGGCCTCGTGCCAGGCCTCCGCCGTCTGCACGGCCGGCTCGACCGAGACCACGGCCTCGCCGAGCTTCGCTCCGCGCACGATCACAGGCCGTGCGGCTTCGCGGCCGGGGTCGAACAGGCCGCGATAGAAGGCCGCGAAAACTTGCGGCGGCGGGCTCGCCGGGACCGGCGCGCCGCTACAGAAGCGCTGGAGGATGTCGCCGCTCGTGCCGCGGAACGCCAGGCACAGGCCGGGCGTCATCACATAGGCCGAAACGGGGTCGAGGTTGGGAAAGTCCGAGCGCGGACTGGCAACCCACTGGATCTTGCCCTGTTGCAGCTCCAGCGTCTTCGCCACAATGGCGGCGATATCGTCGAGGCGCGCATGCGCCGCGCGGTCGGCCGTAATCAGGAAATAGGCGGAGATCGCGGCGAAGCAGGCGGCCGATATCGCGGCCACGCGCAACGTCAGACGGACTTTGAGATCGAACCTCGGGCGGTTCCACATCGGCGGGCACCTGGTGCGAACGGGTTTGTCGCGCCCGCATTAAACGGCAGAACGCAACCGGCGGAAAGCCGCCAGGCGTGACTACGGTGCACCGTCGTGAAATTTTCCCGGCGATCGCCGGGACCGGCGCTGCTGCATGGCCTGATTCCGCCGTCCAGATTGGCGCGCCGCTCCGTCCCACGAGGCCCTTTCATGCACCTGCGCCGGTTGATCCACTCTGCTTGTTTCCTTGTCGTCCTCCCGGCGTCTTATGCGCTGGCCGGCGCCGAGACCGCGCTCGGCGTCGCCATGGACGACTTCAGCTATACCGATACATCGGCTGAGCCGGCCAACCAGACCGCCGCCCACGAGCGACGGCTGTCGGCCTTCATGGCCGCGCTGCGGCGAGACATCGGCGAAGACCGGCGCTACCGGCTCGTGCCGTCGGCGCAGGACGGCGCGGCGTTCAAGGTCATCGGCGGCATCCAGAAGACGAGCACGTTGGTGCAATGGGCCAAGGTCGCCGTCATTGACGTTGGCGCCAGGAAGGTCGTGATGGACAAGCTCTACACCTTCCGCGGCGACAATGATGAATCATGGGAGCGCGCCGAGACCTTCGTGTCCCGCGAGGTTATGGCCGCGCTCGGCACGCCCGCGCCGATCGCGCTGACGGTGTTCGAATTCGAGCTCGACGACAACACCGCGGCACCGGCCGCCGGCCTCGCGGCCGCAGATGCATCCTATCTGGCCGAAGTGACCGGCAGCGTCCGCGACGCCCTCGGCCAATCCGGCCGCTACCGCCTCGTCGATGTCGGCAGTGCAAACGAGGAGGCGGTGAAGGCGCGCGCGCTACGCGACTGCGGTGGCTGCGAGGCGGCGATTGCGCAAAGGCTCGGCGCGGATCAGTCGCTGATCGGGGTGGTGCGGCGGGTTAGCCGCACCGAATACACGCTCGGATTCCAGGTGCGCGATGCAAAGACGGGCGCCGTGCTCGCACGTGGCGACAGCGGCCTGCGCCTGGGCGCGGACTATTCGTGGAAAAGGGGCGCCGTGCGGCTGGTCAGCGATCGCATGATCGAGAACCAGCCGCGGCAATAGGCTTCAGGCGGCTTCAGAAGGTCAGCTGCACCTTCATCGACTGCGAGCGGTCGCTGGCGAGCTCGAATGCCGCGACCGCGTTCTCGAACGGCATCGTCGCCGTAATCACCGGTTTCACGTCGATCAGGCCTTCGCCCATCAGCCGCACCGCAAGCTCGAACTCGGGATCGAAGCGGAAGGTGCCGCGCAGCTGCAATTCTTTGGCGACGATGGAGTTGATCGGCAGCGTCATCTCGCCGCCGAGGCCGAGCTGCACCAATGTGGCGCCGGGCCTGAGCACGTCGAGCGCGGTGCGCAGCGCGGCCTGGTTGCCCGAGGCTTCGAACAGCGTGTCGAACACACCCTTGCCGGTGCGCCAGGGATCAAGCGCCGTGGCATCGGCCGCGACATTGATGGCGTGAGTGGCACCGAGCTTCCTCGCGACCGCAAGCGGCGCCTCCGCGACATCGGTAACCGCGATCTCGGCCGCGCCGCCGAAGCGCGAGACCAGGATCATCAGTGCGCCGATCGGGCCGCAGCCGGTGATCAGCACGCGCTTGCCGAGCAGGGGGCCGGCCTGCTTGCCGGCATGCAGGCACACCGCGAGCGGCTCGGCGACCGCGGCTTCCGCCAGCGACAGCTTGTCCGCGATGGGCACGGCCTGCGCCGCATCGACCGTGACGAACTCGCGAAAGCCGCCTTGCACATGGGGAAAGCGCATCGCGCTGCCGAGGAAGCGCATGTCGAGGCACTGGTTGCGCATGCCTTCCTGGCAATGCAGGCACCGCCCGCACGGCTTGCTCGGATTGATCGCGACACGGGTGCCCGACTTCACGTTGGTGACGCCGTCACCGACATCGGCGACCACGCCGGCGATCTCGTGCCCCAGTGCCATCGGTTGCTGGATGCGCACGACGCCAAAGCCGCCGTGATGATAGTAGTGCAGATCGGACCCGCAGATGCCGCCGTTCGCGATCTTGACGCGGACTTCACCCGGACCGGGTGCTGCATCCGGATAGAGGTCAATCCGCAAATCTTTCGGTGCGTGAATGACGACGGCGCGCATGGGTTCGTTCCTTGGTTCTTCGCGATCACATCGCGGCGATCATGCCGCCATCGACATAGATGATCTGGCCGTTGACATAGGTGGAGGCGTCGGACGCCAGGAAGATCGCGGCGCCCACCAGCTCGTCCGGTCTGCCCCAGCGCTTCGAGGGGACGCGGCCCATCAGCCAGCTATTGAAGTCGGTGTTGTTGACCAGCGCCTCGTTCATGTCGGTGAGCATGTAGCCGGGGCCGATCGCATTGGCCTGGATGCCGTGCTGGGCCCATTCCACCGCCATCGATCGGGTCAGATTCTTGATGCCGCCCTTGGCGGCGGTGTAGGGCGCGATCGTCGGACGCGCGAGCTCGCTGCCGAGCGAGCCGATATTGATGATCTTGCCGTGCTTGCGCGGGATCATGCGCTTGGCCGCCTCGCGGCCGATCACGAAGGCGCTGGTGAGGTTGGTCTCGATCACCTTGCGCCACTCGTCGGTGGTGAACTCCACGAGCGGCTTGCGGTGCTGGATCCCGGCATTGTTGACGACGATGTCGACCGCAATGCCTTGTCTGTCGAAGCCGTCGAAGGCTGCGACGATTGCGGGCTCGTCGGTGACATTGAAAGCGGCGCCTTCGGCCTGGTGGCCGGCGGCGCGAAATTCGGCGACGGCCTGCTCCACGCGCTTGGGATCGACGCCGTTGACGATGATCCTGGCACCGGCCTTGGCCATGCCCTCTGCGATGGCGCGGCCGAGGCCGCGGGAGGAGCCGGTCACGAGCGCGGTGCGGCCGGAAAGGTCGAAGAGGGCGGTGCTCATCTCAAATATCCCTAGGCGTTGGAACGGCGCACGGTCAGATCGGAGCGGTCGAATACGGCGGGCAGAAGGTCGACGCCGAGGCCGGGCCCTTCCATCGGATAGACAAAACCGTCCTTGATCGTGGGCATGGTGGTGACGAGCTCATTGTACCAGCCCTTGTAGAAGGCGCGCACCGATTCCTGGATCAGCGTGTTGGGTTGGCTGAACGACATGTGGATGGCGGCGATGAAGCCGATCGGGCCGATGCAGTCGTGCGGTGCGAAGGGCCGGTGATAGGTTTCGGCCATCGCCGCGATCTTGCGACCCTCGGTGAGGCCGCCGGTCCAGCACAGATCCGCCATCACCACATGCATGGCGTCGCGGTCGAGCATGTCCTTGTAGGGGAAGCGCGAGCCCAGCGTTTCGCTCGCGCAGACCCAGACGTCGGTGCAGCGGGCATATTCGGCCAGCGCCTGCGGCGAGTTCATCCGGATCGGGTCTTCGTACCAGGTCGGCTTGTAGGGCTCGAGCGCGCGCGCGATCTGTTTGGCGGTGGGCAGGTTCCAGAGCGAATGGAGCTCGACCATGATCTCCATCTTGTCGCCGACCGCTTTTCGGATCTTCTCGAACGGCTCGATCGCCTGCTTCATCTGCGCGGCGGTGATGTAGAGACCCTTGTTCTCTTGCGCCGCCGGATCGAACGGCCAGATCTTCATGGCGGCGATGCCGTTCTCCAGCAGGTTTTCCGCGAGCGCATCGGCGCGGTGCATGAAGCCGTCGAGATCCTCGTAAGGACTCTTGGAAGCACCGAGATTCCAGTTGGCGACCGGGCTGATATTGGTCGAGCGGACGTATTGGGTGCCGGCGCAGGTGTTGTAGATGCGCTGCTTGTCGCGGCAGAGGCCGCCGAGCATCTGGTGCA
Source organism: Bradyrhizobium sp. LB8.2 (assembly GCF_040548035.1). Classification (NCBI taxonomy): domain Bacteria; kingdom Pseudomonadati; phylum Pseudomonadota; class Alphaproteobacteria; order Hyphomicrobiales; family Nitrobacteraceae; genus Bradyrhizobium; species Bradyrhizobium sp. LB8.2. The sequence continues at coordinate 54,541 of NZ_JBEPQV010000024.1, forward strand.
CCGGCTGATTGCAGACCTTGCCGAACAGATCCCACAGCGCGATGTCGATCGCCGAGGCCGCGCGATATTCGACGCCGGTCGAGGACTGTGCCATCGGCAGGTTCAGCATGTCGCGATGGATCGCCTCGATGTGCAGCGGATTGCGGCCGAGCAGGCGGCCGGCAAAGGTGTCGTGAATCTGCGCTTCGACCGCGCCGGCGCCGTAGAAGGTTTCGCCGAGACCGATCATGCCCGTGTCGGTGTGGACGCGCACCCAGATAACGTTGGAGAATTCCTCGGTGCGCAGCGTCTCGATCGACGTGATCTGCACGGCAATACTCCTCCCATCGCGGGGCGCGCGCAGCGCCGTCCTGTTGTCATTCTGCACCGCAGCATGGTGCGGGCACGGACGGAATCTTACGCCTGGTTGTAATATATCACAACATGTTTTAAGGATATCACAAGCAAGGCGCCGCTCTTCAACGACTGCGCGGGCCGGGGGGAGGGACGACATGGCAACGCGCAAGCGCACGCTCAAGGTGGTGAGGAACGACGACGGCGAGGGCAAGCCCTCCCGCCGCAACCGCCTCAATTTCTTCGAGCTGGCCTATCAGAAGATCGAAGAGCTCCTCGTCCATTGCGAGCTCAAGCCCGGCCAGTTCATGACGATGCTGGAATTGCAGCACATCACCGGCTTCGGCCGCACACCGGTGCATCACGCCGTCAATCGTCTCTCCGCCGATACGTTGATCATCATCCGCCCGCGCCACGGTCTGCACATTGCGCCGATCGATCTGGCGCGCGAGCGCATGCTGCTGGCTTTGCGCCGCGACATGGAGCGTTTCGTGATCCGGCTTGCGGCCGATCGCGCCAGCCTCTCGCACCGCAATCAGGCGCTGCACATCGACAGGCTGCTGCGCGAGCGCCGCGCCAGCCTGACCCTTGACGAGTTCAACAGCATCGATCGCCGCATCGACGCGCTGGTCCTGGACGCGGCCGGCGAGCCGTTTCTGGTGCATACGCTGCGGCCGTTGCACACGCTGTATCGGCGCATCGGCTACATCCACCACCGCTTCATGCCGGGGCAGGCGGAGCTGTCAGGAACAATCGATCATCATCTGGCTATTCTCAATGCGGTTGCCAATCGTCGTGTCGAGGACGCCGTGAAGGCGAGCGATGCGCTGATCGACTACATGGGCGAGATGTTCACGGGCATGGAAGCCGGGATCGACCCGCGGCTGCTCGATTGCAGCATCGAGCCGCTGCTCGGCACGTAAAAGTTCAGGAGGACCAAGCATGTCGACGATGGCGATGCCACAACCGATGGCGAGCGAAGCCGCGGTCCGTTACCTCATCACGAACTACAGTCCCAAGGGCAACAAGGTCGGCTGGCTGATGATGGCCTCGATCCTGGTCGAGGCGTGGGATCTCTATTCGATCGCCTTCGTGCTGATCTTCATCAAGGAGCAGTACAATCCCGATCCGCTGATGCTGGGCTTGGCTGCGGCCGGCACGCAGGGCGGCGCCCTGCTCGGCGCGCTGCTCGGCGGTTGGCTGTCCGACAAGATCGGACGCCGCGTGATGTTCCTGATCACGATGGTGATGTTCATCGTGCTGGCGCTGGCGCAGGCCGTCGTGCCCAGCGTCGGCTGGCTCGTGGTGATCCGCTTCCTGCTCGGCATTCCGCTCGGCTCCGACATCTCGACCGGCTACACCTACATCATGGAATCCATGGCCAAGGGTGAGCGCGAGGTGATGGGCAATCGCTGGCAGTTCATGTTCGCCGTCGGTGAAGTCCTCACCATCGGCGTCATCGTGATCTTCCTGCTGCTCGACATCCAGCACGAGATGCTGTGGCGCGTGACGCTGGGCCTCGGAGCGGTGCCGGCTCTGATCATCCTGATCATGCGCCATGACGTGCCGGAGACCGCGGTGTGGCTGGTGCAGAAGGGGCGCTTCCGCGAGGCCAAGAAGGTGGCGCGCGAGATGTTCAATGACGATCTTGCCATGCTGCCGGACCAGGACGTGGTGATGCCGAAGGTCAGCACCAGCGCCTTCATCGCGGACCTCAAGAAGGATCCGATCCGCTGGCGCGCGACGATCTACGGCTGGATCGCCTGTTTCGCCCAGGGTAGCGAGTTCTCGACCTTCGCTTTCTATTTGCCGGTGCTGTTCGTGATGGTGGGCGTGTCGAGCGTGCTCGGCAACAACCTCGTGACGATGGGGCTGTTCTGCTTTGCCGCGGTGTCGGGCTGGGTCGGGCCGCTACTGACGCCGAGGATCGGCCATCGCGGTATCGCGATCGCGGGCTTCTCGATCGTACTGGCCTCGCTGCTGGTCGCCGCTTTCGCGCTCTACACCAACAACACGATCCTGCTGCCGTTCGCGGCCGGCGCCATGTTGTGGGGCCATTATTGGGACGCGTCGAACTGCATGACGATCCCGACCATGGTCGCGAAACCGAAATATCGAGGCACCGCCAGCGGCTTCGCCTACATGTTCGTGAAGCTGCCGTCGTTCCTCGCGATCTTCCTGTTCCCGTCGTTGTTCGCGGCGATTGGGCAGGCCGGCGCCACGCTGTTCGTCGCGATCTTCCCGCTGATCGGGTTGCTCGCCGCAATCTTCATCCTGCCGGAAGTCTACGGCTACGAGAACGACTGACGGCAAAGCGCGATGATTTCATCGCGCTTCAGCCTTTTGCTTTAAGCATGATCTTGTCGGAAAACCGCTGCCCACTTTTCCAGATCATGCTCGTTACCTGATCGCGGCGGCCAAGGCCGCGATCAGGGCCGGCGGCGTCACCAGCATGCCGAGCTTGAGGAACGGCCAGGCGCCGACCTCGATCTTCTCACGCCTAAGTGCGACCAGCCAAAGGATCGTGGCGAGCGAACCGGTCACCGATAAATTAGGTCCCAGATCGACGCCGATCAGGATGGCGCTGACGACCGGCGCGGGCAAATGATCGCTGGCGGCGACCGAGCCTGCAACGAGGCCGACGGGAAGGTTGTTGGCGATGTTGTCGGCGATCGCGGTGGCAATGCCGACGCTCCATGCGGCCTTCGTCACGGATTGCCCGACAGCTTCATGCAGCAGTGCGCTGAGCTGCCCGATCACGCCGGTCTTGATCAGCGTTTCCACCATCACGAAGAGCCCGCCGACCAGCGGCAGCACGCTCCAGGAGACGCCGCGCAGCACGGGCAGCGGCGATTGCCGGCTGACCAGCAGCACGATCGCGGCTGTCACCACGCCGCAGACGAAGGTCGGCAGGCCCAGTTGCTTGTCCAGCGCCGATGCCGTGACCAGCACGACGCCGATCGCGACGATGCCGACGGCGGTCAATTTGCCGCCGCGGCCGAGCGTTGGATGCGGCACGTTGCGCGCTATGGTCTCTTCCTTCAGTGCGCGGTGCTGGGTGAGACGCAACACGACATAGGTCAGCAGGATCGAAGCCGCCGAGGGCAGGGCGAACAGGCGCAGCCACTCGGTCAGATGCGGCATGCGCGCGCCGAACACCACGAGATTGGCGGGGTTGGAGATCGGCAGGACAAAGCTCGCGGCGTTGGCGATGAAGGCGCAGACGAAGAGATAAGGCAGCGGCTTTGCGCCGGCCGCACGCGTCGCGGCGTAGACGGCCGGCGTCAGCACAATCGCGGTGGCGTCGTTGGAGAGCAGGACGGTGACGAACGTGCCGACGATGTAGATCAGCAGGAACAGCCGCTGCGGCGAGCCGTCGGAATGTTCCACCGCCAGCGCGGCGAGATAGTCGAACAGACCTTCAAGCCGCGCCAGCTCGGCGATCAGCATCATGCCGATCAGGAAGAGGTAGACGTCGACGCCTTTCCCGATTCCGGTCAGCGCGTCCTGCCAGGGCAATAAGCCGAGCAGCACCAGCGCGGCTGCGCCGATAACGGCCCAGATCGCCTCGGGCAGGCGCAAGGGGCGGATGATGACGCCTGCGGTCGCAAGCGCAATGATGCTCCAGGCCCAGATGGCGTCATGCGGCTCGGTCGGCACATTCAATCCTTGATGAGAGGTCGATTCATTCGGCAGCGATAACTGATGCCGGCGCCGCTGTCTTCCCCTGCGCCCGCGGGGCGCCATCGGCGAATTGCCGCGTCTCGGGCAAGGCGACAACGCAGATAATGGCACCGATCGCTGCAACAGCTCCGAGGATGAGGAACGCGGCGCTGTAGCCCGCGACGACGACGACGAGGCCGGCGAGCGTCGTCGACAGCGCCGCGCCAATGCTCTGGGCGGTGATGACCGCACCTTGCGCGATGTTGAAGCGGCCGGTGTTGCGCATGAGGTCGGCGACGATGACGGGAAAGATCGCACCAAAAATACCGGCGCCGACGCCGTCGAGAAGCTGCACGCCGACCAGCCAGAACGGATTGTCGGAGAGCGTATAGAGGGCTCCCCGAAGCGGCAGGATCAGGAGCGCGGCGAGGAAAAAGCGCTTGTGGCCCCAGCGGTCGGCCTTCGCCCCCACCAGCATCGCGAACGGCACCATCACCAATTGCGCCGCGACGATGCAGGCCGACATCAGGCTGGTGCCCATGTTCTCGTCTTGCAAGGCGAGCTTTTGTCCGACCAGCGGCAGCATCGCAGCGTTGGAGAGATGAAAGAGCAGGACGCAGATCCCGAAGATCAGCAGCGGACGACAGGTCAGGAGCACGCTGAGGCCGGAGGCATGTTCGGGCTGCTCGTTCGCGTCGGGGGCGTGCAGCCCGCGAGCGAGATCGTGGTTGATGGCGCGGGCGGGGATCGCAAGAATGCTGACGAGGCTCGCGCCGGCGTGATTGAATGTCTCGTTGCGGCCGATCCGCCGGGTGAAGGCGGCATGGCCGAAGATGCCGAGCGAGACGGCGGCGATCGCCGGCGGAAACACCACCGCGGCAGCCTGCGCGATGCTTTGCGAGATGGCGACCGGCAGGAAGTTGGGAACAACGGCAGCGACAGCGAGGCGACCGTCACCATGATGGTGGCGACGACCATCACCAGCCGCTTGGCTCGCGTTGCATCGACCAGTGCACCGGCCGGCGTCTGCGCCACGATGCCGGCGATCGTCGCAATCGACATGACAAGGCCGATGCGCTTCGTCCCAGTGCTGCTCGGTGAGGAGATAGACGGCGAGATACGGGCCGAGCCCGTCGCGGACGTCGGCGAGGAAGAAGTTCGCCGCATCCAGCGCGCGGCCGGCACGTCTTGCCTGATCGGGGATTTGGCTCGACATCGGTCTCTCGATCGAGGCTGAAATCAGCCCCGGCAGCAACCTTGTCGTGCCTGCCTGGTTCCGCGGATCGGACGGCTCCTCAAAACTTGACCGCCAGCAGCACCGCGCCGGCGCCGATCATGGCGATGCCGACCCAGCCTTGGGTCGTTGGACGCTCGCCGAGAAAGGCGAATGCGAACAGGGCAACCAGCACGACGCTGAGCTTGTCGATCGGCGCCACCAGCGTGGCGGGACCAAGCTTCAGCGCGCGAAAATAACACAGCCAGGACGCACCGGTCGCAAGCCCCGACAGCACCAGGAACAGCCAGGTTTTCGACGAGACTTCCGACGGCACGGCGAACTGCCCAGTGAAGAACAGCAGCACCGAGAAGGCGAGCAGCACCACGATGGTGCGGATGAATGTCGCGAGATCCGGATTGATGTTCTCGATGCCGACCTTGGCGAAGATCGCAGTCAGCGCCGCAAAGCAGGCGGAGAGCAGCGCCCAAATCTGCCAGGCGGAGAGGAGGGCGGGTTTCATCGGCTACACACTCCGCCTTCGCCGGGACGACGAGAGATCACCGCGTCACCGACAGCTTCTCCGAGATCGCCTTGCGCAGAATGCGCGATAGCGATTCCACCGAATACGGTTTCCGGATCAGCTCGAAACCGCGATGGGCGTTCTCGGCGAGCACGTTGCTGTAGCCAGAGGTGAGCACGACGGGCAGGCCCGGATAACGCTCCCGGATCATGCCGGCGAGCTCGACGCCGTTCATGCCGGGCATGATGACGTCGGAGAAGACGAGGTCGACGGCGAACTCGTTCTCGCCGAGGATGGCGAGCGCCCCATTGGCGTTGGCGGCGCGGCGGACGACATAGCCGAGGTCTTCCAGTAGCTCGGTGGAGAAGCGGCCGACCTCGTCATCGTCTTCCACCACAAGCACGCGATAACCGCGCCCGGTGGCCGCGGTCTCATTGGTCAGCGCCGCGGCTTCCTTGTCTGTCGCGGGGCTTTGCGCCTGCGGCAGATAGATGGTGAAGGTCGTGCCCTTGCCATGCGTGCTCGCGACGGCGATGTCGCCCTCGGACTGCTTTGCGAAGCCGAAGGCCTGGCTCAGGCCGAGGCCGGTGCCCTTGCCGACTTCCTTGGTGGTGAAGAACGGCTCGAAGATGGCCTCGATATTTTCCGGCGCGATGCCGCTGCCGGTGTCTGCGACCGAGATCGCGACATAGTCGCCGCCGCGCGCTGATTGGGCGCGCAGCTGAGGGATGCCCAGAACCTTGCGCACGGCAATGGTGAGGCGGCCCTCGCCGTCCATGGCGTCGCGGGCGTTGATGGCGAGGTTGATCAGCACGGTCTCGAATTGCGCGATGTCGGCGACTGTGAAGCAGTCGGCATCATGAACCTCCACCACGATCTCGATGCGGCCACCGACCAGCGGCCTGACCAGTTGCGCGACGCCCTCGACCTGGCTTCCGACGTTGAAGATCTGCGGTTTGAGCGGTTGCCGGCGCGCAAACGCCAGCAGCTGTGCGGTCAGCTTGGAGGCACGCTCGACGGTGTCGGAGATGGCGTCGACATAGCGGCGGCGGCGCTCCTCCGGCAGTTCGCGGCGGCGCAGGAAATCGGTGGCCGAGCGGATGATGGTGAGCAGATTGTTGAAGTCGTGCGCGACGCCGCCGGTGAGCTGGCCGATCGCCTCCATCTTCTGCGACTGCCGCAGCGCTTCCTCGCCGCGGCGGCGCTCTGTGATGTCGACAGCCTCGGGCACCGCGCCGGTGATGTTGCCGTGGCGGTCGAGCACCGGGCGCATGCCGAACTCGAAATCGCGCTCGCCGATGGGAAGGCGCAGGCGCATCTCCAGCCGCACAGCTTCGCCTTTGAGCACGGTATCGAAGGCCTCGCGCACAATCGCGCTCATGCCGTGGGTGCCGGTAAACCAGGGCGTCTCCCACAACGGCTTGCCGATCACGTCCGCGGAGCGGGCCTTGATGCCATCGAGGACGGTGTTGTTGGCATAGAGCAATTCGCCCTTGAGATTGACCAGCCCCTGATACTGGTTGCTGGTCTCCAGGATCGCGCGCAGTCGCGCCTCGTTGGATTCGAGCTCGGCGGTCCGCTCGGCGATGCGCTCTTCGAGAGTCTCGTTGAGCTGCCGCAGCTCGATCTCGGCTCGCTTGGCGGCGGTGATGTCGTGGGCGACGCCGATGAAGCCGATGTGCTTGCCGGTCGGGTCCCAGCGCGGTTGCGACTCCGAGCGCAGCCAGCGCCATTCACCCGATGAATCCTTGTAGCGCGCTTCCAGCACGAATGGTTTTAGCGAGGTTTCGCCCTGGACCGATTGCTGCAGCACGTGCGGCAGGTCGTCGGGATGCAGCACCTTGCGCCAGTCGAAGGCAATCGCCTGGTCGTAGGGCAGGCCGACGAAATCGACATAGGCCTGGTTGGCGAACGACCGTGTGCGGTCGAGTTTTGTGACCCAGATCGGCACCGGCGCGCTGTCGGCGATCAGCCGGAAGCGCTCCTCGCTCTCGCGCAGCGTCTCACGCGCGAGCGCCTGGGCGGTGACGTCGATATGGGCGCCTACGAGGCGGATCGCGCGACCGTCCCGGTCGCGCTCGAACTTGGCGACGACGCGGATCCAACGGGTCGCGCAGTCGCTGGGACGGATGATGCGGTATTCGGCGGTGTAGTCCTCGCTGGTGCCGGCCAGCGTATCGAGGAAGTGCTTCACCGCGGCGTCCCGGTCGTCGGGATGAATGCGATTGACCCATTCCTCGTGTGACTCGTCGGCGGCTTCCGCCGGCAGGCCGTGGAGCAGCAGATATTCCGGCGAACGGCGGTTCTTGAAGCCTTCGCGGAAGTCGACCTCGAGACCACCGACCTTGCCGATGCGCTGGATGCGCGCGAGTTCCGCTTCGCGCTCCTGGAGCGCACGATAGGCATTGTCGCGCTCGCGCGCGACATCTTCCAGGTGCTGGCGCAGCCTTTCGGCGGCAATGGTCTCGGGCAAAGGATCGTTCAAGGCGTTGGCCGTTGTGATGCGTGAGCGCACGTGCCGGACCGATATTCACACAGACGAAGCGTGATGGCCATTGCTCAAAAGGGAATATGAAAGGAAAGGCGCCACCGAATGCAGTGCAGCGGGTATGAATGCACGCCACGGCTGGCTATTTGTTCCGAACATTGGAACGATGAGCCTACGGGCGCGTATCCGCGAGGCGCCACAACTGTCATTCCCAAAACTCCCTTTCCGAAGAGGCTAAAGCTTGAAGCTCTTTGTCTGCCAGGCCTGCGACAACGTCCTCTATTTCGAGAACCGCGCCTGCGAACGCTGCGGCCATCGCGTCGCGTTTCTGCCGGAGAAGGAGACGATGTCGGCGATCGAACCCGACGGGGAGGCTCAAGGTGGGACTTCTCAAGGTGGGACTTCTCAAGGTGGGACTTGGAGTACGCTGGCCAACAAGGGCGAAAGCCGCATGCTGTGCAGCAATGCCGAGTACGATTCCTGTAACTGGCTGACGGATTCAGGTGATACCACCGGCTATTGCCGCACCTGCCGCCACAACGGTATCGTGCCGGACCTGTCGGATCAGGTGCAACTCGCAGGCTGGCGCGAGCTGGAGGTGGCGAAACACCGGCTGTTCTATTCCCTGATCCGCTGGAAGCTGCCGCTCCAGACCCGGCAGGACAATCCCGAGCACGGCCTGATCTTCAACTTCCTCGCCGACGATCCAAACAGCGGGGAGAAGATCCTGACCGGCCATGACAACGGCCTGATCACGATCGCGCTGACCGAGACTGACGACATCGAGCGCGAGCGGCGCAGGCTCGAGATGGGCGAGCCCTACCGGACGCTGCTTGGGCATTTCCGCCACGAGGTCGGGCACTATTTCTGGGACGTGCTGGTGCGCGACGGCGGCAAGCTCGACGAATGCCGCGCCGTGTTCGGCGACGATTCCGTCGATTACGGCCAGGCCTTGCAGCGCCACTATGCCGAGGGCGCCCCATCGGACTGGCAGCAGACCTACGTCTCGGCCTATGCGACCACGCATCCCTGGGAGGATTTCGCCGAGACCTGGGCGCACTATCTGCACATCGTCGACAGCCTGGAGATGGCTGGCGAGTTCGGTATGGAGGTGCGTCCCAAGGTCGATCGCGACGGGGAGTTGACGACGCGCATCCGTTTCAACCCCTATGAGGCGAGGGACGTCGAGGCGATCGTCAACGCATGGCTGCCCTTCACCTTCGCCATGAACAGCGTCAACCGCGCCATGGGCATGCGCGATCTCTATCCCTTCATCCTCTCGCCTCCGGTGGTCGCCAAACTCGGCTTCATCCACAGCCTGGTCCGGAACGTGGCCAAGGACAACGCCAAGGCCGGAAAGCCGTAGGCCGTCCGGGGCTTGCCAGGCCTGTTTCGGTCTGGCGCTGGTACGCCAGAGAGGCCGGATTTAGACCGTTGCCTCCGGCCGATTTTGATGTACCACGGGAGCCACACGGCCCATCCCGATAGGCTCCAACGGCCAGGGAAGGGTCCCGCCCAAGGTCGAGATTCAAGAAAAGCATGTTCAAACGCATTCTGATCGCCAATCGCGGCGAAATCGCCTGCCGGATCATCAAGACCGCTCGCCGCATGGGAATTCAGACGGTCGCGGTCTATTCCGAGGCCGACCGCGACGCCCTCCATGTCGAGATGGCCGACGAGGCCGTGCTGATCGGCCCGCCGGCTGCGGCCGAGAGCTATCTGGTGATCGAGAAGATCGTGGAGGCCTGCCGCAAGACGGGCGCCGAGGCCGTGCATCCCGGTTACGGCTTTCTGTCCGAGCGCGAGGCGTTTCCGCGCGCGCTGGAGGCGGCCGGCATCGTCTTCATCGGCCCCAACCCGGGCGCGATCGCGGCGATGGGCGACAAGATCGAATCCAAGAAGGCGGCCGCGAAGGCAAATGTCTCGACCGTGCCCGGCTATCTCGGCGTCATCGAGGACGACAAGCACGCGGTCAAGATCGCCGACGAGATCGGTTATCCCGTGATGATCAAGGCCTCCGCCGGCGGCGGCGGCAAGGGCATGCGCATCGCGCATTCGATCTCCGAGGTCGCAGAGGGTTACAACCTCGCCAAGGCCGAGGCCAAGGCCTCGTTCGGCGACGACCGCGTCTTCATCGAGAAGTTCATCGTCGACCCCCGCCACATCGAGATCCAGCTGCTGGGCGACAAGCACGGCAACGTGATTTATCTCGGCGAGCGCGAATGCTCGATCCAGCGCCGCAACCAGAAGGTCATCGAGGAAGCGCCGTCGCCGCTGCTCGACGAAGCCACCCGCCGCAAGATGGGCGAGCAGGCGGTCGCACTCGCCAAGGCCGTGAACTACGACTCTGCCGGCACCGTCGAATTCGTCGCGGGCCAGGACAAGAGCTTCTACTTCCTTGAGATGAACACACGCCTCCAGGTCGAGCATCCCGTCACCGAGCTCGTCACCGGCGTCGATCTCGTCGAGCAGATGCTCCGCGTCGCCGCCGGCGAGAAGCTCGCCATCACGCAGAAGGACGTCACGCTCACCGGCTGGGCCGTGGAGTCACGTCTCTACGCCGAAGACCCGTTCCGCAACTTCCTGCCCTCGATCGGGCGTCTGGTGAAATACCGTCCGCCGGCAGAAGTGAGCCAGGACGGCATCACCGTGCGCAACGACACCGGCGTGCAGGAGGGCGGCGAGATCTCGATTCACTACGATCCGATGATCGCCAAGCTCGTCACCCACGCGCCGTCGCGCGCGGCCGCGATCGAGGCGCAGGCTACCGCGCTGGATTCGTTCTATGTCGACGGTATCCGTCACAACATCCCGTTCCTGTCGGCGCTGATGCATCATCCGCGCTGGCGCGAGGGCCGGCTCTCGACCGGCTTCATCGCCGAGGAGTTCCCCAAGGGCTTTGCTGTGCGCATGCCGGAAGGCGAGGTCGCGCGTCGCATTGCCGCGGTCGGCGCCGCCATCGATCACGTGCTCGGCGAGCGCAAGCGGCAGATCTCGGGCCAGATGGGCGGCCGCATCGTGCAGCGCGAGCGTCGCCGTGCGGTCTGGCTCGACCGCCAGGAGATAATGCTGGAGGTCGCGCGCGAAGGCGAGGCGGTCGCGGTGCGCTTCGTCGATGCCGACGGCAAGGCCGGCAATTCACATCTGTTGCAGTCGCCGTGGAAGCCGGGCGATCCGGTCTGGCAGGGCACCATCGACGGCCACTTCGTCGCGGTGCAGGTGCGCCCGGTCGCGAACGGCATCCGCCTCGCGCATCAGGGCGTCGAGGTGCCGGTTTATGTCTGGACCGAAGCGGAAGCAGCCTCGGCGCGGCTGATGCCGGTGACCACGGCTGCCGACACCGGCAAGAAGCTGCTCTGTCCGATGCCTGGCCTCGTGGTCTCGATCGCGGTGACCGAAGGGCAGGAGGTCAAGGCCGGCGAGACGCTCGCGGTGGTCGAAGCCATGAAGATGCAGAACGTGCTCCGCGCCGAGCAGGACGGCACCGTGAAGAAGATCCACGCCAGCGCCGGCGCGACGCTCGCCGTGGACGCGCTGATTTTGGAATTTGCGTAGGGCTCCAGAGCACAACATTAGACCCTCACCCTGAGGAGCCGCGCTACGCGGCGTCTCGAAGGGCGAGGCCACCAGCCGGGCCTTCATCCTTCGAGACGCGCGTAAGAGCGCGCTCCTCAGGATGAGGAATTGAGAGTGAGGCAACCATGGCCTTTCGTTCCCGCCGCGAAAAACTGCGATCGATCCTGTCGGGCGGGACTTGCGTCCATCCCGGCTCGGTCTACGACGCCATCTCGATCCGCATCGCCGAGGATCTCGGTTTCCCGCTCGGCATGTTCGGCGGCTCGGTGGCTTCGCTCGCGGTGCTCGGCGACCCCGACATTACGCTGATCACGCTCACCGAGCTTGCCGAGCAGATGCGGCGGATGTCGCGCGCGGCAAATCTTCCGGTACTGGTCGATGCCGATCACGGCTATGGCAATGCGCTCAACGTGCGCCGCACGGTGCAGGAGCTGGAGACGGCGGGCGCCGCCGGCCTCACCATCGAGGACACGCTGCTGCCGGCCGGCTTCGGCGAGGCAAAGACCCAGCTGATCTCGCTGGAGGAGGGCGTCGGCAAGATGAAGGCCGCGCTTGACGGCCGCAGCGATCCTTCACTCGTCATCATGGGTCGCACGGGGGCAGCCTCGGTCAGCTCGATCGAGGATGCGATCCGCCGCGCCAGGGCCTATGAATCCACCGGCGTCGATGCGCTGTTTTTCACCGGCATCAAGTCGCGCGCCGAGCTCGAGGCGGTCGCGTCCGCCACGGACCTGCCGATCGTCCTCGGCGGTGCGCCGGACGAACTGAACGCGATCGATTATCTCAAGAGCCAGCGCGTGCGCATCGCGCTTCAGGGTCACGCGCCGATCGCAGCGGCGACCCAGGCGGTGTACGAGACGCAGAAGGCGCTGCGCGACGGCACCGCGCCGAAGAATCTCAAAGGCCTGCCAGCGTCGGACTTGACCAGCCGCGTCATGCGTGAAGCCGATGCGAAAGTGCGCAGCGCAGACTTTCTCGGACCGAAAAAGTGAGCCGGGCAATCCTCCAGGTCATGATCCGCGGCCGCGTGCAGGGCGTCGGTTATCGGGCCTGGGTCGAGTACCAGGCGACGGCGTGCGGTCTCGAAGGCTGGGTCCGCAATCGCCGCGACGGCAGCGTCGAGGCGCTGTTCGTGGGATCGCCAAAGCACGTCGCCGACATGGTCGCGCTGTGCCGCCACGGCCCGCCGTCCTCGCGCGTGGACAGCGTCACCAGCGAGACGGCCGATGTCGACGAGCTGAACCTGCGCCGGGCAGGTGAGGCGTTTTCGGTGTTGCCGACGGTGTAGGCCGGTACTCCCTCTTCCCGCACGCGGGAAGACGAAGAAGCAACCTCACCGCGGCAGCTTGGCGATCGCTTCGCTCAATTCGTGGATCTCGTAGGGCTTGCGCAGGATCGGGAAATCGCCGCGCACCCCGGCGGCGACGTCGCTGTAGCCGGTGGCAAGCAGGATCGGCAGGCCGGGACGGATCTGGCGAAGGTGATGGGCGAGGCTGAGCCCGTCCATCTTGCCGGGCATGACGATGTCCGAGAACACGAAATCGACGCCGTTCTTCTCGATCTCGCGAAGTGCGGATTCGGCGTCCGCAACCCGGTGCACCTGATAGCCGAGCTGCTCCAGAAGTCCGATGCTGACGGTGGCGACGTCCGGATTGTCCTCGACCAGCAGCACCGTGCCGCTGCCGTAGAACGCAGGTTCTCCCGCCGCCTCGCGCGATGGCGCTTCTTCTCCGCGCGGCAAGAGGATGGTGAAGGTCGTGCCCTTGCAGAGCGTGCTCGCGACGCGCACCGTGCCGCCGGCCTGATGGGCAAAGCCGTGCACCTGGGAGAGGCCGAGGCCGGTGCCCTTGCCGATCGGCTTGGTCGTGAAGAACGGCTCGAAGATCTTGTCGAGAACGTCGGAGGGAATGCCGAGCCCGGTATCGGTGACGTCGATCGCGACGAATTCGCCGGCGAGGGGCGCCTCGTCGAGAACCGCATTGCGCGCAGCGATCGTCACCGTGCCCCCGTCGGGCATCGCGTCGCGGGCATTGATGACGAGGTTGAGCAGCGCGGTCTCGAGCTCGGAGACGTCGGTCTTGATCGGCCAGACGTCGCCGCTGACGTCGAAGGCCAGGCGCACGGAGCTGCCGACGCCGGCATCGAGCACCTCGCGGATCGCCGTGATGCGGTCGACGAAGTCGATCGCCTGCGGATTGACGCTCTGCCGCCGTGCGAAGGTGAGGAGCTGGTTGGTCAGCGCCGCGCCGCGCTTGGTGGCAGTCTCGATGGCCGAGATCGCGCGCTGAATCTTGGCCTCGTCGTCGGCCCCTCGCTTCAGCATGTGGAGGCTGCCGCTGATGATCATCAGGAGGTTGTTGAAGTCGTGAGCGACCCCGCCGGTGAGCTGGCCGAGCGCATCGAACTTCTGGGACTCGGCGAGCTGCTTCTGCATGGCCTCGAGCTTGATCTGGGTATTGCGCCGCTCGGTGATGTCGCGCGTGATCTTGGCGAAGCCGACCAGGTCGCCGTCCTCGTAGATCGGATCGATCACGATGCTCGCCCAGAAGAAGGTGCCGTCCTTGCGGACGCGCCAGCCTTCCTCCTCGTAGCGGCCCTTTTCCCGTGCAGTGCCGAGGGCACGGGCGGGCTTGCCGTTGGCGCGGTCGCTCTCGGTGTAGAAACGGGAGAAGTGCTGGCCGAGGACCTCCCCGGGAGAATAGCCCTTGATGCGCTCGCCGCCGATGTTCCAGCTGGTGATGATCCCGGTGGGATCCAGCATGTAGAGGGCGTAGTCCGCAACTCCCTCAACCAACAGGCGGAAACTGCGTTCGCTCTCGAACAAGTCTCTCTGCTGATTTAACTTTTCGATCATTCCGGACCCCGACTCGACGGGAGCAAACGCCACAGATGGCGGATGGTTCCCCGAGCTTGGAACATTTTTAAGCAATATCGCGGGCCGGTATGCAGGACGCAAGCTGGCAGGCGCTCGCGGCGCACTCGAGGCGTAAAGCCGTGCGGCGTCAGACCGCTGCCGCACTCCGGAACGTCGCTGCCACCGCACGCAGCGCCGCCAGTTTCGCTGGATCGCTGACCTTCGAATGCAGCATTACCTTCGAACTGCCGAGTTTCGGCAGCTTGTAGCCGGATCCGACATCGACCAATCCGGGAGGCGCGATCCGCCGCGCCAGTGGTGCGATTGCAAGCCCGGCAAGGGCAGCTGCAACCACCGCCGTGACGCCGCCGCCGACAAAACGCTCACGCCAGGCGAGCCCGGCCTTGTCGAGCGCGCGCACCGCGATGGCGCGGACGCCGCAGGGCGGGGCGAGCGTTGCGAGCGGCAGCGCTTCGCCCTTGGGCAGGGTGAAGCGCCTTGACGCGAACCAACCGAATTCGTCCTCGGCCAGCTTTTCGCCGCCGCGGCGGCTGCCTTCCTGGCGGACGATCACCGCATCGAGCTCGCCCGCGTCATAGGCGTCCTGCATCTCGCGCGAGAAGCCAATGGTGACGGCGAGCGTAAGGTTTGAGGACATCGCATGCAGCCGCTCGAGCAGCGGCACCAGCTCCGGGCCTGCAGCATGATCGGAGATGCCGAGCGAGAGCGACTGCGCCACTGGGGCCTCGCCCGACAGCGCGCTGTCATGCGCCGCGATCAGCGCGCGGGCGCGATCGAGGAACGTCGCGCCGTCTGCCGTGAGCCGGACCGCGCGCGGCGAGCGCTCGACGAGGCGCTTTCCGAGCAATGTTTCCAGCCGTTGCAGCTTCAGGCTGACCGCCGCCTGTGTCGTGCCGAGCGCCTCTGCGGTGCGGGTAAAGCTCTGGAGGTCGGCGACCAGCAGGAAGGCCCGAACCGTGGCGATATCGAGTGTTGCTGTCATTATGATTAGTTATCACTGCTACCAACAGAAATAAGATACCAAAATGGCTGGGGAGGTCTATTTCTTTCATCAACGCCGCGCGGACCGCGCGACATCTCTGAGGAGAACGATCATGCCGCTGATCACCGTGTCCTACACCACCTCCCGCCAATCGCCCTCGCTGAACGCCGACATCGCAAGCGCCGTGTCCGAACTCACCGCAACAATCCTGCACAAGGATCCTGAGGTCACCGCCATCATCGTGAAATCGG
This sequence comes from Bradyrhizobium sp. LB8.2, assembly GCF_040548035.1. Lineage (NCBI taxonomy): Bacteria > Pseudomonadati > Pseudomonadota > Alphaproteobacteria > Hyphomicrobiales > Nitrobacteraceae > Bradyrhizobium > Bradyrhizobium sp. LB8.2. Next base: position 70,445 of record NZ_JBEPQV010000024.1, read on the forward strand.
TCGATGCGAGCGACTGGTTTGCGGGCGGCAAGTCGCTCGCGGAGCAAAAGCTTGCGAGCTACTGGATCGACATCCACGTCAGCGAAGGCACCAATACCAAGGACGAGAAGGCCGCCTATCTCGCCGCGATGTTCAAGCGCATGGCCGGGATTCTGGGGCCGCTGCATCCCGAGACGTACCTGCACGTCGACGAGGTCAAGGCCGACGCCTACGGCTTTGGCGGCCTGACCCAGGAGCGGCGCTACATCGCCGGCAAGCTCGATCTTTCGCCGAAGGCGGCGTGAGGCGGCAAGTCGCGGGTGCGCAATCTCACCCGCGGCCTGATCGTCAGCTCGCTATTCGAAACTGGACTTCGGAATTGTTCAGGAAACAGGTCTTGTCGAACAGCTTGACGTCCAGCGGGTTCGGCAGCCTGACATCGCTAAGGTCAGGGCAGGACTTGACCGAGGGATCATAGGAACGATCGATCTGCGAGATGAAGACGACGATCAATTCCTTGTCGCGCGCGAATGATTTCAACGCGCGCACCTGAACGGTGAGGTCGGGGTTTTCCCGCCGCTGGTCGAGCAGTTGCAGATAGTCGATCACCACGACTGTGCCGCGCGGTGCTGCGGCCATCTGCTTGACGATGTAATCGGCACTGATGGCATCGGAGCAATCGACCTCGAAGAGTTTTTCGAATTCCGCCGGGTCCACGCCGATCACCCGAAAGCGATCCTGAACGTCTTTCTCGGTGTATTCGAGCGAGAAGAACGCGGCGCGGTGGCCCGAGCGCATCGCTTCCACGGCAAGTTCGAGGCTCATCAGGGTCTTGCCCTGGCCGGGGCGCGCCCCGACCAGCACCAGATCGCCCGGTTGAAATTGCGGGAAAAGCCTGTTGGCCGGCGTCGCTGCGGCAGCTTTCGCCGCGAGCATGCTCCAGGCGGAAAATCCTTCCGTCGCGGCGATGCGGTCAAGCGCATCGTGCAACGGAATGCCTTCCTCGCGCGACATGCGCTTCGCTCGCCGCTTCAGATGATAGATCGGTGCAGACAGCTCCATCGTGAGAACCTCCCATTACGAGCATGATCGCAACCCCTCCTTATGCCTGGCGCTCGAACAGTCGGTCCGACGATCAATTCGCCCGGCATGGTCTCTACTTTCCCGGCGGAGGGGGGAGGCGTGGGCGACACCGGGGTCAAGCGTAGCCGATTCCGTGTCGGCGGAGAACGAGAGAGGCGGGGCGCTCTCCAGAAAACGTCAGACGACTTCCGGCAGCAGCGCCCGGGTCGACCCGAACAGCTCCTCAAAGGCCTGCCGGAGTGCGACGTCGATATCGGCCATCGTCACGAGCTGGCCGAGATCGACCAGCGAGGTAACGCCGTAGCGGGGATCGGCGACGCCGCAGGGCACGATGCCGGCGAAATGCTCCAGCTCCGGCTCGACATTGATGGCGATGCCGTGGAACGAGACCCAGCGCTTCAGCCGGACGCCGATCGCCGCGATCTTGTCCTCGTGCTCGGGTCCCTTGTCGGGCCGCTTCACCCAGACGCCGACCCGGTCCTCGCGCCGTTCGCCGCGGATATTGAAGGCGGCGAGGGTGCGCAGAATCAGCTCCTCCAGGCTCGCGACATAGGCCCGCACGTCCGGCCGGCGGCGCTTGAGGTCGAGCATGACATACGCCACCCGCTGGCCGGGCCCGTGATAGGTGAGCTGCCCGCCGCGCCCGGTGGCAAAGGTCGGGAATCGCGGATCGAGCAGGTCGGTGGCCTTGCCCGAGGTGCCGGAGGTGTAGAGCGGGGGATGTTCGAGTAGCCAGACCAGCTCCGGGGCGTCACCGGCCGCGATCGCGGCGACGCGCGCCTCCATTTCGGCCACGGCCTCCGGATAGGGCACGGGCGCGTCCGAAATCCGCCACTCCACGGGTTCGCCGTCTGCGGCGGAAAACGACGCCAAATCGAGGTCTTGACGTTGATCTTGGCGGGGGTTTTTGGGTGAATTAACCATTGGCTAACCATAACCGAGTGATGATCCCAGGCGCAAATGCCAAGTCCCAAGTCCCAAGTTGCGGTGGTGCTGAAGTGCCTACTCTCGACAAAGTCACCGTGGATCTCATGGTCGTCCTCGGGACGACCACCATGCCGATCCATCAAGTATTACGTCTTTCCCGCGGTGCCATCATCGAGCTGGACGCAACCGAGGCCGACGAGGTCAAGGTTTTGGCCAATAATCTGCCGGTCGCCTCCGGCGTCGTGCTGGTCGATCGCAACCGGATCGCGGTCGAGGTCAAGCAGATGCTGCCGCGCACGCCGGGCACGCGGTAGCGGGCCGGGCACGCGGTAAAGGGCTCTCCCGGGTCAAGTGACCGGAACTTCCTGCAAAGCTTGTGGAATTCAGGGCCTTTGGAGGCTTGTACCCCCCTGATGGATTTGTTAGATCGGCCGCGTTGATCCGGTTGGCCTTCAAGCCTCAAGCCGGCATCCCCAAAAGCGCTCGTGGCGGAATTGGTAGACGCGCTGCCTTGAGGTGGCAGTGAGTAAAATCGTGGGGGTTCGAGTCCCTCCGAGCGCACCAAAAATCATAAGCCATTGATATAAAAACTATTTTCGCGATTTCTACTCCCGCATTGTTACTCGCAATGTATCTATGCTCTGAACTTTTCCATCAGCGTCTCTCCGACGTGCTTCCAGCGTTCGCTTTTGTGGTGGTCAGCTCTGTTTGAGCCAAAATCTTGCGAAGGAAAACCACCATCTGCTTACGAAAGGACAGTAGCGTAGCCCATCGTAGAGATAGGTGGGTTCGTACTTTCATTCACCAAAGCCTGACTTGAACTCTAAGCGACGGCCTTTGGGATTCTGGCCTCAACCAGGGCTTGGAGGTCGGCAAGAGAAATGTCGTCAAATTTTTTTAAGCATCAATGGGGTTCATTTCGAACGATAGAATAGCACGCGTCCGGTTGGTATGAGCTGGAGTAGAATATCATAGTCGCCGACATTTGCAGTCAGGACAACGACGCCGAGCTTTTGTGCCTGCAGGAAGAGTACGCAGTCCTGAAGCGCGCGCAACTTGCTGTCCTTTTCATATCCCTGGAGGCGGCAGAGGATCCCTGATAACAGCGCGGCTCGTCCCAGCACCTCTATGTCCGGCGCAAAGATCCGGTGTGGCGGCATCGCTTTGATCTGCTTCCCGATCACATCGACGACAGATGCGGTTCGCACGTCGGACGGATTTAGTACGCCGACCGTGTGCATCAACTCCTGGATCGCGACAGTCGAATGGTTGACTTGTCGCTGCGCGATCAGGTCGTCCAGGACCTGAGGCGAACGATCTTGCATTTGATCGATATAGACGCAGGTATCGAGCAGTAGTCCCTGTCCGGCGATCAGGCTGGCGCTGACGAATGGAAGTTCATCGTCGCTGCGCCGTGCCAGCGTGTTTTCTGGATCGAACCGCGCCCAACGTCGCGCCGCGTCAAAGTCGAATTCCGCCACCTTAGAAACCGAGCTTCAACGTTGGATCGACCGTGCATCGAGACTCCTTGAACGCGCCTGCGAAATTGTCCTCAAGTGCAACCGTCGCCAACGCAAACTCGATCAAGTCCGTATCCGTCTCGATGCCCGTCTGGCGCTTGGCCTGCCTGACCAAGGCCGGACTCACCCGGCCACCGATACGGCTGCCTTTTTCGCTCAGAAGGCCAGATTGTTCCGCCGCCAGCATGACCGCTTCAAATCGTGCCTTGCTCACGACAAGCCCGCTGGTCGCAAGCTCACGCTTAAAGGTCTTTATCAGTACCGAGCTGCCCTTGGATGCAGCTCTCCTCCGTTTCGCCCGGAGCAGTGTGGGCTTGTTCGCTGATGCCTTTGCCATGGAATTTCGCCCGTATGTTAGACAAAAATGAGTTTTGTCTAACATAGCGCTTTGCTGCCCCACCTTCAAGGCGTCTAATAGAAGCGAGCCCCAATCAGGGAGGGCTCGGCGTTCTGCTTCGGTTTTTGTGCCGCCTTTCTTGGCAGGCCACTTCTTTTTGACAGCTGGATCGTCACAGTGTGGGCTAATGGGGAACGATGACCGTTGGGATCGCATTGCAGTCGGTGAGGTCGCCGGGCAAATGCCGGCTGCCGGCGCGTGGCTATGGTTCGACGGTGGAGGACGATGAGAGATAGCGCGTCGGAGGTTGCCGACATCAGCGATGCCGTTCATCTCTGCATCGACATGCAGAACATTTTCGCTCCGGGCGGCCTCTGGGCGACGCCCTGGATGGCGAGAGTTTTGCCGACGATCGCCTCGATCGTTTCGCGTCATCAGGCCAGAACGATCTTCACGCGGTTCATCACGCCGGAGGATCCGGAAGATCGTCCCGGACAATGGCAGAGCTATTTTCGTCATTGGCGCGAGGCGACCCGCAGGCATTTGCCGCCAGCCGGTCTCGAACTCGTGCCGGCTCTGAGCCGCTTCGTTCCGCCCGCTGCTGTCATCGACAAGCCGGCCTATTCCGCGTTCAGCAATCCCGGCCTCACCAGCTTGCTCATCGAGAAGAACGTCGGCACGGTCGTGATCACGGGCGCAGAGACCGACGTCTGCGTGCTCTCGACGGTCCTGAGCGCCGTCGATCTCGGCTTCAGGGTCGTCATCATCGAGGATGCGCTGTGCAGCTCCTCCGATGTCGGCCACGATGCGCTCATGACGATGTACCGCACCCGCTTTCACGGCCAGGTCGATCTGATGACCGCCGAGGAATTGGCGGAGTTCTGGCGGGAGTAGGGGGCGGTCCGCTCAATTGACGTTGTCGCCGAGCATGTTGCGGAAGGCCGTGGCGACGGCGGCGATGCCGCTGGCGCCGTGCATCAGTGCGATCTCGCCCTGCTGTTCGTGGCGGATGGCGTGGGCCATGACGCGCAGGCGCAGATCGCCGCCGCTATGCCACATCTGGTCGGCCATCCTGACCGCGCCGACGTGATGCTTGCTCATCGTCTCGACGAACACCGTGTCGAATTGGTCCGCCGGCGCGGTCTTGACCTGTCGCATCGCGGCCTGTGTCAGGAAGCCCGGCATCGCGGCACGTTCTTCCGTGTTGCAGTCGGGCATCTCGGTGTCGAACCAGCTCAGCCACCAGGTCTCGAAAATCCGGTTCTCGCCGGACTGGCTGGCGACCATCAGCATCGCCAGCTTGCGCAGATGCGGGTCCTGCGCGCGCTCCGCGCCGATGCGCGCCAGCTCGATGCCCTGGGCGTGATGCGCGGTCATATGACGGATGTAGGTCTGGTCCGCGTCCCTGTCGCGGCCCATCCACGGCGGCTCGTAACCATGGCTGCCGAACAACGCGACCACCCCGAGCAGCATCATCACGGCCAGCGCGCCGGTGGTCCAGGCACTGGTGAAGCGAACATCGCGCTCGGGTGCTGCGCCCCGCGTCCAGCGCAGCCGGGCGAACAGGGGGTACATCACGGCCGAGGAGCTATGGACGAGCAGGCCGATCCAGTAGGGCTGCTGCAGCGTGAACAGCGGCTGCCAGAACGGAAACAGCGGCACCAGCACGAACCATTCCATGCTTGAAGAGAACACGGCCCAGGGCAGCGCGAGCAGCAGGATCGTGAGCGGCCGCAGGTCGGCGGTCCAGCGCCCGAGCACGCCGAAGAAGACCAGCGCCCACGAAAAGTCCGCCCATTGGTGAAAGGCGATCCCGGCAAGGATCACGCTCCACGACGGCTCTGCGCTGACCGCCCAATCGCGCGCGGGAATGGAGGCGACCGTCATCCAGTCGATGGCGGCATCGCGCCCGATGCGCGCGGCGAAGAGCTGGCTGACGATGGTCGAGAAGGTGCTGCTGATCAGGCCAAGCTCGGCAGCGGCGATCCAGCGCGAACGGCGCCGTCTCTTGGCGGCTCGAGGCACGCTTCCGTCAGTGCGCCATGCTGCATTTGAAAGCGCCGGTCGCGGCTCTGCGTTCACGTCAGCTGCTTGAGCTTTTTCAGTGGATCGGGCTCGCCCGGCTTGTCCTGTTCGTCGCGGCCGCGCTGCGCTTGCGCCTTGCCGTCATCGTGGAGGTCCTGGTCCCCGATGATCTCGCCGATTGCCTGCCTTGTCTTGCCGCCGATGCGTTGTTCAAGATCCTTCGTCTTGCCCATGAGCTGCCTCCAATAGATCTGCCTCCAAGCTCACGCCGCTATCCCGGCGCTTGAAAAGGGGTGAGCGCCGGGGCCGCGGTTTTGTCTAATCAGTCTCCGGCAGGGGGACGCCGGAAGCGTTGAAGAGACTCTCTGAGGCGCGGATGGTTCCTCGGCCGTCATCTTGCCTCGCGTGCGACGATCACGCCTTCATTGCCGCGGAGCAGGATGGAAGCGTCCGGCAACGGCTCGGACGGCCGGTCCAGATGCGTCGACATCAGCAGACGGCCGCAACCTTGCCAGTGCCATTTCCGCGGCTCGGCGGCGATGTTGAGCGCGACCAGAATGTCGCTGCCGCCAACCGTCCGGCGGTAGGCAAGAACGTCGTTCTGTGAGCGTAGTGGCTCGTAATCGCCGTGGCGCAGGCAGGTATGCTCGCGCCGTAGCGTCATCAGTGCGCGAAACAGTGCCAGGATCGAACGCGGGTCGCGCTGCTGCGTGGCCACGTTGGCCGCGCCGTCGGGCGGCTCCAGCGGCAGCCATGGATCGCCGGTTGTAAAGCCGCCGTTGGTGCTGTCGTCCCAACGTATCGGAGCGCGTTCGGGATCGCGGCAAAGGCCATACCCCGGCACGAGCTTCTCGAAGGGATCGCGGACGCAGTCGGGCGGAACGGGAACGCGCTTGCGGCCGATCTCGTCGCCCATGAAGAAGAACGGCGTTCCCCGCAGCGTCATCAGCAGCATCGCCAGGACCCGCATTTGCGCGTCGCCGATTTTGCTCGCGATCCGTTGCTTGTCGTGACCACCGATCACCCAGACCGGCCATGCATGATCCGGGATGGCGTTGAAATACGCGTCGATCGCCGCTTGCAGCGACAACGCATCCCAGGGTGCGTCGAGCAGTGCGAAATTGAGCGGCAGATGCAGGCGCGGCCGATCGTTGCTGTAGAAGTGACCGATGCGGTCGGTCTTGCCCTGGACTTCGCCGCACAACATTCGCCCCGGATAACCGTCGATCACCTCGCGGATGAATTCGATGCAACCCATCGTCTCCGGCCGGTCGTCCGTGAACACGGGCGTCTGGCGCTGCGGCGGCGGCTTGCCCTTCGCTTGCGGGTTCTGCGGATTGTCGCGCAGGAGCTCGTCCTTGATCAGGACCGCGCTGGCGTCGACGCGAAAGCCGTCCACGCCGCGATCGAGCCAGAAGCGCATGACATCGGCGATCGCGGCGCGCAGCTGCGGGTTGCGCCAGTTCAGGTCGGGCTGCTCGACCAGGAAGGAATGATAATAATATTGCCGCCGCGCCTCGCACCATTCCCAGCCGCTGCCGCCGAAGCGGCTCAGCCAGTTGTTGGGCGGACCGCCCTTCTCGGCCGTGTCGGCCCAGATGTACCAATCGGCCTTCGCACTGTTTCGTGAGCTGCTGCTCTCGACAAACCATGCGTGATCGTTCGCAGTGTGATTGGGCACGAGATCGAGGATCAGGCGGATATCGGCCGCGTGCAGGGCCTTGAGCAGGCGGTCGAACACCTCGAGGCCGCCGAAGGCAGGGTCGATGGAGCAGTAGTCGGAGATGTCGTAGCCGAGGTCGCGGAAGGGGCTCTTGTAGATCGGCGTCAGCCAAACCGCGTCGACGCCGAGCCATTTCAGATAATCGATGCGCGATATCAGGCCGGCGAGATCGCCCTTGCCGTCGCCGTCCGAGTCCTGGAACGAGATCAGTGCGATTTCGTAGATGACGGCGGATTCCCACCACGGGCCTTCGTCACGGGACTCGTCGCTCATTGCCCTGTATCACCTTGGCGTGCTTCCTCAGGTCCGTCCCGCGGCGTGCGCTGCGATCTGCTTTGCAGCGGTTCTGACGCTCTCGATGCCTTTGGGAAAGCCGCTGCGGTTCGGATACAGCTTGCGCCGTGCATCGCGCGTTGGCCGCCGCGGCCTGGTGTCCTGAGCGGCGCGATAGTCGAGCATCGCGATGCCGCCGACCATCAGCAGTGCCAGCACGATATTGCCCTTTTTGGGATTGTCCGGGGTCAGCCCCGAGAGCAGCGCGGCGGCATCGAGGCCGTCGCCGCCGACGCGGGCCCACAGGCCGGCGTTCTTTTCGACCGAGAGCGACGTGATTCCCGCCATGATCTCACGCACACCGAAGGCGCGGACCAGCGTCTCATGGCCTTCCATGCCCAGCGTTTCCGTGACCCGCCTCGGCGCGAACAATTCCACGACCCCGAGACCGATGCTGAACCAGCCCAGCGCACGGGCAAGCTGGTCTTCGGGCCGCTTCAGGCTCGGCCCGCCCGCGACGAGTTTCGGGTCGCCCTTGGTACGCACGATGTTGGAGAAATGAAACATTGATCTAGCTCCTCAGGGCCTCAGCACGACCTTGATGCAGGAGTCCCGCTTGTCGCGAAACACCTGGTACATCTCGGGGCCTTGGCTGAGCGGCACGGTGTGGGTGATGACGAAGGACGGATCGATCTGGCCTTCCTCGATGCGGTGGAGCAGGTCGTCGGTCCAGCGGTTGACGTGGGTCTGGCCGGTGCGCATCGTCAGGCCCTTGTTCATGAAGGCGCCCATCGGAAGCATGTCGGAGAATCCGCTGTACACGCCCGGCACCGAAATGATGCCGCCGGGCCGGCAGACATAGATCATCTCGCGCAGCACATGCGGCCGGTCGCTCTCCACCATCACCATCTGCTTGGCGCGGTCGAGCAGCGTGTCGGGCAGCGAGGCCATCACGTGTGACTCCATCCCGACGCAATCGATGCATTTTTCGGGGCCTCTGCCGTCGGTGAGCTCCTTGAGCCGCTCCAGAACGCTCTCGCTCTCGAAGTCGATGGTGGTGGCGCCGCCGGCTTCGGCCATGCTGAGCCGTTCGGGAAGGCAGTCGATCGCGATTACCTGATTGGCGCCGAGCAGGACGGCGCTGCGGATCGCCATCTGCCCCACGGGACCGCAGCCCCAGATCGCGACCGTATCGGTCGGCTCGATGTCGCATTGCACCGCAGCCTGCCAGCCGGTCGGGAAGATGTCGCTGAGAAACAGCAATTGTTCGTCGGGAATGCTGGCGGGCACCTTAATGTGGGTGGCGTCGGCAAACGGCACGCGCAGATATTCGGCCTGGCCCCCGGGGTAGCCGCCGGTCAGATGCGTATAGCCGAACAGGCCGGCGCAGGAATGACCGAACGCTTTTTCGGCGAGGTGACGCTTGCGGTTGGTGGTCTCGCAGACCGAGAAATTACCGCGCTTGCACTGGTCGCATTCGCCGCAAATGATCGTGAAGGGGACGACGATGCGGTCGCCCTTCTTCAGCTTGCCGTCGACGCCCGAGCCGACTTCCACCACTTCGCCCATGGTCTCGTGGCCCATGATGTCCCCGGGCAGCATGCCGGGAATGTAGTTGTGAAAGAGGTGCAGGTCTGAGCCGCAGATGGCGCAGCTCGTGACTTTAATGATGGCATCGCGCGGGTCCTGAATCTCGGGATCGGTGACGGTGTCGCAGCGGATGTCTTCCTTGCCGTGCCAAACCAGCGCCTTCATCTCTGTCCTCCCGCGAGCTACGAGGCATCCAAGTCGAACAACGAACGATGGTTGCTATTGCACTTGGAAAATCGTCGCACCGCACATGCTTTGACTAGAGGTTTGGCTTGGATAGGAACGAGAGGCGGTCGCAGCCATTGGAGCGTCATCAACGCCATCGCAAGGATACGCTCATGTCCGCCAAGCAGTTCGCCGTCGTCACCGGCGCCTCCACCGGTATTGGCCTGGAACTCGCCAGATGCTGTGCCCAAGCCGGTTTCAACCTTGTCATCGCGGCGGACGAGCCCGAGATCGAGAGAGTGGCCGTCGATCTCCGCAAGCTCGGCGTCAGCGTCGAGGCGGTCGAGGCCGATCTCGCCACCACTGAAGGTGTCGACAAGCTCTGCGCCGCGGTCGGCGACCGGCCGATCGGCGCGCTGCTGGCCAATGCCGGTGTCGGCCTTGGCAAGGCGTTCCTCGATCAGGATTTTGCCAGGGTCAAACACCTCGTCGACACCAACATCACCGGCACGCTGTATCTGATCCATCGGGCCGGCAACGAGATGCTTCGCCGCAACTCGGGGCGCATCCTGATCACGGGCTCGATCGCCGGATTCACGCCGGGCAGTTTTCAGGCGGTCTACAACGCCAGCAAGGCCTTCTTCGATTCATTCTCATTTGCACTGCGCGAGGAGCTTCGCGACAGCGGCGTCACCGTCACCTGCCTGATGCCGGGTGCCACGGAAACGGAGTTCTTCCACCGCGCCGACATGATGGACACCAAGGTCGGCACCGAGAAGAAGGACGACGCGGCGGAGGTCGCGAAGGCCGGCTTCGACGCCATGTTGGCCGGCGAGTCCGACATCGTGACCGGACTGAAGAACAAGATCCAGACCACGGTCGCCAACGTCACACCGAATGAGATGTTGGCCAAGCAGCATCGCAAGATGGCCGAGCCGGGCACGGCGAAGTCGTAGAACGATACGGTCGCAATCTGCGCTGAGCGGCGCGGCCAATCCCGCGGACCGACAAAGAAGAACGCCGATTCACATAGCCTAATGCGCAAAGCTCCTCGAGCCGTCAGACTGGTTCGGCTGGAAAGAGGGGCTGTGGTGGCGATGGATCGCGTCGAACAGGCTTTTGTCGCGACGGCAATCACGGGTTTCCTCGTGATGTTGGGCGCAATCGTCTGGATGATGATGGGCTGACGGCGGGAAGGGGTCATGTCTTGCGCGTCATGCTGCCTTATGCTGCGGTCTTTCTGTGCCTGGCGGTGAGCGGCTGGCTCGCTTTAGCGCATCTGTTCTGATCGCCGTTCGGCTCAACCGTGCGGATCGGCGATGAGCGCGGCCAGCCTCTGTGCCATCGCCGGCAGATCAATCGGTTTTTCCAGGATCGGCACGTCGTGGAATTCCGGACTAATGGCGACCTTGTCGTATCCGGTCGTGAAGACGAAGGGTACGTTCCTTGCTTTCAGTTCACGGGCCACCGGAAAGATCATCTCACTGCGGATGTTCACGTCGAGCACGGCGGCATCGAGGATGCTGCCGTCGTGCAGGATCCTGAGTGCGTCGTCGAGATCACCCACCGGGCCCGCGACATCTGCGCCGAGCGCGCGACATGCCCTGCCAATGTCATCGGCGAGAAAATATTCGTCCTCGACAACGAAAATCCGCCGCCCGCTGAGCGGCGACAGCGGATGTGACCACGTGGGCGAGATCGTCATGGTGCCTCCCATGCTTTCCTTTCCCGTCCTAGGAACATAGGGCGGTGACCCGCCTTGGTACAAACGCTACAGAAGAAAGTGGGTTCCATGAGCAACCGCGACATCATCGTCATAGGTGGCTCGGCCGGCGCGACCGCACCGCTGAAGCAGATCCTGGGCCGCCTGCCGCCCGATCTGCCCGCGGCGGTGTTCATCGTTCTGCACATCCCCGCGCAGGGCATCGGCATTCTCTCGACAGTGGCCAGCAGCGCGGGCCCGCTTCCGGTCCGGCAGGCCGAAAACGGCATGAAGATAGAGCCCAGCCAGGTTTATCTGGCCGCACCGGACCATCATCTGCTGCTGTCCGAGGATCGCGTGTTCCTCGGGCGCGGTCCGCGCGAGAACATGGTCCGGCCAGCCATCGACGCCTTGTTTCGTTCGGCCGCCATCAATTACGGCCCGCGCGTGATCGGCGTGCTCCTCAGCGGGCTGCTGTCCGACGGTGCGGCCGGTCTCAACGCCATCAAGCGTTGCGGAGGGATCTCGGTGGTTCAGGACCCCTCTGACGCCATCGCCGATGAAATGCCAAGGAGCGCCCTGGAGGCGACCATCATCGATCTTTGCGTCCCCGGCGCCGGAATGGGTGATGTCCTGTCCGATCTCGCCAGGGAGACTGCCGGCGCCGCGCTGCCGATCCCGCCGGAGATCCGGCTCGAGGTCGAGATCGCGGCCGGCGAACGGATCGGCAGTGACAATCTCCTCTCCGTGGCTGATCCGGTTGCGCTGACCTGTCCGGCCTGCGGGGGCGTGCTGTCCGAGATCAAGGAAGCGCGTCCGATGCGCTTCCGTTGCCAGGTCGGTCACGCCTTCACCGGCGACATCCTCGCAAAAGAGCAGGAGGGGCGGGTGGATGAAGCCCTGCGGGTCGCGCTGCGCATCATCGAGGAGCGGGCTGAGTTGGTGCAGCGCATGGCGACCGACGGCCGGCGCAGCGGCCGGCCTGCGGTCGCCGAGATGTACGGGACGCGGGCTGCCGAATATCGCGAATATGCCGACATGATCCGGCGCGTTGTGCTAAAATCGCTCGATCCTCCGGTTTCGCAAGCGGAAGGCTTGAGGGTGTCGCCATGACCATCTCCCTCGCCGAATGGACCGAGCAGCTCGATACCGAGCGCCGCCATCTGATCAAGGCCGATCGTGATATCGAGGAGGGTTCGCAACGCATCCGCGACCAGGAGGATCGGGTCCGTCAACTCAGTGCCGGCGGCTGCGACGCGGGCCAGGCGGAACGGTTGGTGGAGGCGCTGAAGCAGACTCTGACGGAGTGGCTGCGCCATCGCGTCCTGATCCAGCAGCGGATTGCCTATCTTCGGCAGCAAGTCGGCCCGGAGTGATCCAGGGCGCGCTGGCAGGCCGCCCGAACTCTACGCCGAGCTCGTACATAAAATCGAGTTGCCGCTCGGCGCTGCGGCGCAAACGATCGTTCTCGCGGAGCAGCCGACGGGCGGTCGCGGTGGCGTCCTCGGCCCGCCTGATCAGGGCCGCGAGTTCGTCGGACGTCTGCATCACGGGGCTCCTGCCGCACGCAACTATGGGCCTTTGGTCGGGAATTGACAACGATGCTCGCGGTATGGAACGCAGCGTGACATATCCGCCTTTCACCTGTTGGGATAACATCAATTCTGCTATTTGCGGCGAGCGGGCGACCCGCTGGTTCACGTCACTGAATGAGAGCTACCGAGATCATGCATGAAATCGGCGACCAGCCGGTCGAAAGAGAGCACCAGACCAGGTCCCCGCTGATCATCGGGGTGGGCGCCCCGCCGGCAGCTCTGGATAGCATCGAGCGCTTCTTTGCCAAACTGACCGTAGGCGCCGACCAGGCCGTCGTGCTGGCGCTTCAACATCATGAGGCGTTCGATGAGCCGCGGCTGCGCCGGATCGTGCGAAATTCCAGCGGCGGCAAGATCGCCGACATCAGCGACGGCCAGACCATCGAGGGCGGCACGGTCTATCTGTGCCCGCCGGCGATGATCACGACGATCCACGGCGGTCGCTTCGCGGTCCGCGAGGCCGAGCAGGCGCCCGGCGAGCGGGCCACGATCGACAGCTTCCTGGTGTCGTTGGCGGAAGAACGCGCCGAGCAATCGATCGGCGTGATCCTGTCCGGCATCGGCGGCGATGGCACGCTGGGTACCGCGACGCTGAAGGATCACGGTGGTCTCGCCATCGCCGAAAAGGGCGCGAGTGACGAGGCTGATCATCTGAAGGACGCCAATACGCCGGCAGCCATCGCCGACTACGTGCTGACCGCGGAAGAGATCGCCGAGCACATCCAGGCCTATGCTCGTCATCTGCGGCGGCTGGACGAGAAGCAGGGGTTCGATGAGGGACTGGCCGCTGCGGCGAGTTCGCTGTCGCGCATCGCCGACGTCCTGCGCAGCAAGACCGGCAATGATTTCCACGGCTACAAGCAGAACACCTTTCTGCGCCGCGTGCAGCGGCGGATGCAGGTGGTTCAGATCGCCGAGATATCCGCCTATGTCGATTTCCTGCGCAACGACCAGGACGAGGCGCTGCACCTCTTCAACGATCTCTTGATCGGCGTCACCGAATTCTTCCGCGACAAGCGCGAGTTCGAAGTGCTGGAGAGCCAGATCGTCCCGAAGATCTTCGAAGGCAAGAGCGCGGGCCAGCAGGTTCGCGTCTGGGTGCTCGGCTGCGCCACGGGAGAGGAGGCCTATTCGATCGGTATCCTGCTGCGCGAGCACATGGCCAAAATGGACTCCGCCCCGCAGGTTCAGATCTTCGCTACCGACATCGACGGACGGGCACTGGCGACCGCGCGCGTCGGTCGTTACCGCACTAAGATCGAGGCGGACATGACCAGGGAGCGCCTGGCGCGCTGGTTCGTGCGCGAGGGCGATACCTATTGCGTGGTCAAGGACCTGCGCGAAATGTGCATCTTCTCGCAGCACAACGTGATCAAGGACGCACCGTTCTCCAAGCTTGATCTCGTCTCCTGCCGCAACCTGCTGATCTACCTCAATGCCGAATTGCAGAACCGGGTGATTCCGCTATTCCACTTCGCGCTTCTGCCGGATCGCTTCCTTTTCCTCGGCAATTCCGAGAACGTGACGCGGCATCCAAAGCTGTTCGTGCCGATCGACCGCCGCGCCCGCATCTTCAAGAAGCTCGAGACCGGAACGCGGCTGCCGCCGGAATTTCCGATCACGACCGCTGCGGGCAGGGCTCCCGCCGAGGTGCCGCCGCTGCGCTCGTTCCGTCCCGACGTCGGTCTGGAGCGCCGCGCGCAACGGGTCGCGGAGCGCTACGCGCCCGCCTATGTCATCACCGACGGCAACTTTCAGGTCTTGCACTTCTCCGGGCGCACCGGCCGCTACATCGAGCCGACGGCAGGCGCCGCCACGCTCGACCTGCTGCAACTCGTCCATCGCGATCTCCGCCTGGAGCTGCGAACGGTGCTCAGCCGCGCGGCGGAGACCAATGAGCCCGCCCATGCCGAGCAGGTGCAGCTCGGCGTCAACGGCCATCGCATTCTCGTCGATATCACGGTGGAGCCGATCCAGGATGGCGGCAGCGGCCAGCGCAATTTCGTCGTCCTGTTCAAGGATGGTCCGGTGCGCACCATGGATGCCGACGAGGGCTATCCCAATGCGCTCGTGCAGACCGAGCATGTCGAGCGTATCGAAGGCGAGCTGCGGGCGACGCGGGAGCGCCTTCAGGCGACCATCGAAGAGCTCGAAAGCACCAACGAGGAGCTGAAGTCCTCGAACGAGGAGTACCAGTCGCTCAACGAAGAGCTTCAGTCCGCGAACGAAGAGCTCGAAACCTCGCGCGAGGAATTGCAGTCGGTGAACGAGGAACTGACCACCGTCAACGGCGAGCTGGCCCACCGGGTCCAGGAATTGACGCGCGCCACCAGCGATCTCGAGAATTTCCTGGAGAGCACGCAGATCGCGACCGTGTTCCTCGACAACGATTTGCGCGTGATGAACTTCACGCCGGCGATCACGCAGGTTCTGCATCTCGTCGAGACCGACACGGGCCGCCCCATCGCGCACATCAAGGCGCGCATCCCGATCGAGGAGCTCTATGACGACATTCGCGGCGTGCTGCGCACACTTGCCAGCGCCGAGCGCGAGTTGAGGGAGCCGGACAGCGGCACGCGCTACATCGTGCGCATCCTGCCCTATCGCAGCATCGACAATTTCATCGCCGGGGTCGTCATCACCTTCGTCGACATCACCGCCATTACCCGCGCCGAGGAGCGGCAGCGCCTGCTGCTGGCCGAGCTCCAGCATCGGGTCCGCAACACGCTCGGCGTGGTGCGCTCGATCGCCCGTCGCACGGCCGATAGCAGTTCGACAGTCGAGGAGTTTGCTTCCCATCTCGACGGCCGGCTCAACGCATTCGCCCGTACCCAGGCACTCGTGACCCGCGATCCTGAAGGCGGCGTAGATCTCGAATACCTCGCGGTCGAAGAGCTGCTGGCCTATAATGCCAGAGAGGGCGAGCAGGTGCGTGTCAGCGGTCCCACGGTGCGTTTTCACTCGAAGGCAGCGGAAACCTTCGCGCTTGCCATTCACGAGCTCGCGACCAACGCGCTGAAATACGGCGCCCTGAGCCGACCGATAGGTCGCATCGAGATTTCCTGGCGCATTGAGCAGGGCACCGAGCCGGCGGAGCTGGTGTTCGAGTGGCGGGAGCGCGGCGGGCCGCCGGTTGCGCTGCCGCCGCACAAAGGATTTGGGACCGAGCTTCTGGAGCGCACACTCGCGTTCGAGTTCAAGGGGCAGACCACGATGGCATTCAATCCCAGGGGATTGGAATGCACGATCACCATTCCTCTTAGCAAGCGGGCGTTTCATACACCGGCGGTGGCCAACTGATGCCCTTGTCGACGCTAGATCGCAGCATGGTGGACCCGGTCATTCGCCGGCTGAACGTGCTGAGGCCCTTGTCGACGGAGGCCCGCAGCTCGCTTGAATACGCAATGCTTGAGGGAATCCAGCGCGCAGGGTCGGGCGAGGATCTGATCTCGGAGGGCGATCCGGTCGACAGTGTCCGCCTCGTGCTGTCGGGCTGGCTCTGCCGCTACAAGACGCTCGAGGACGGTCGGCGCCAGATCGTCAACTTTCTGTTTCCCGGCGAGAGTTGCGACGCGCACGCGTTCCTGCTGTCGGTGATGGATCATTCCATCGCGGCGATGACGCCGGTTGTCTACACCGAAATCAAGCGCGCGCGGTTCGAGGGTCTGGTGGCGGGCGACCGCGCGCTGGCGGAAGCGTTCTGGTGTGAGACCCTCGTCAACAACGCCATCCAGCGCGAATGGGCCATCAATCTCGGCCGCCGGGTGGCGTTTGAACGCGTGGCCCACTTGTTCTGCGAGATTATCGAGCGGCTGCGTCCCGTCGGCATGGTCGACGGCAATTCCTGCGTGATGCCGGTGACGCAAATGGATCTTGCGGACGCCACCGGGCTGTCGGTGGTCCATCTCAACCGCACGGTTCAGGAATTGCGGGCCTCCGGCCTGATCGTGCTGCGCGATCGCACGCTGACCATCACCGATCTCGATGCGCTCAAGGATGCGGCGCTGTTCTCGCCGAGCTATCTGCAACTCTATCGGCGGGGCTAAGCACTCTTTTGCTTGGGACAGTACGTGGGTCCTCGGTCGCGGGCGGTCGACAGGTTGCGAGATACTTGATCCAGGTTAATGTTCGCGGATGATTTTGAGCGGATGGCTGGTTTTGAGTAAATTACGTAACTTACGTGAAGGCGCTGTGGTTCCGAAGCTTCTATCGTCGCTCCATGAACGACGTCCTGTTTGCCCGCGCTGAGCGCGCGATCGAAGCGAGCCGCGCCCTCCGGGCGCAGCACAGAGCGCTCGCGGATCAGCTTGATGATGCCACGCGCGAGGTGCGCCGAGTGGTGATGGAAAGCGCGATGTTGCGCTCGGAGATCAAGGCCCTTCGCGACCACCGGGAAGAGTAGGCCCTCCGATACTTGCCTGGCATGGAGAAACCGTTCGCGGTCCGGAACGTTGAGGCTCCGATCCGGTCTGGCTATGGAAGCCGTCAGAGAAGGACGCAACGGCGCGCTCTGTCCACGAACAGGGAGAATTCTTCATGTTGACGCGGCATCGTGTCAAGCAAACGGATGCACTGGAAGTGCGCCTGGCCGCGGAAGCCGAGCGGCTTCGCGAACAGGCCAAGTCGCTCCCGCCCGGCGCTGCACGCGACGAGATGTTGCGCAGGGCGCGTCAGGCGGAAACCGGTTCTCAGATGAGCGAGTGGCTACGGTCGCCGGGGCTGCAGCCGCCGGAATAGGGCCGGCGAAGCGAATGCGCAGCGCCGGAATGGTGCCCCATTCAACGCCGCTTCGCGGCGCAGTCGAAGTTGCGCCGGCGCGCGAAGTGATGCGCATCCGCTGCCCGGTCGCGGTGCTTCGCACCAGCAAAATCATGCACCGTTAACTTATTGAAATGCCGGAACCGGCGGTTGCGGCCGAAGCTGCCAACGTTGCCGGGCTGGGCCGCCCCAACCGGCACGGAAACCTGGGCCCTGGCGCCAGACCTCCCGCCGGGGCCAATTTCCTTCCAATCAAAGCGCTTTGTGAAAGTACAATGACCGCCAAACGCAATCGCAGGAAACAGACCCAATCGCTCCAGGAGCGGTTGGCGACATTCGCCGAAACCGCTCGCGAACGCGCGCGCAGCCTGCCGCCCGGCAAGGAGCGCGACATGCTGCTTCGGCGCGCCAAGCAAAACGACGCGACCTCGCACCTGACGGAATGGTTGAGCACGCCCGTCTACCCGAGACGTGGAGGATGACGGTGCGGAGCATCAGGCACTACCGCGCATTCCAGATCGATCCGGACGGGCATGTGTTCGGATGCATCAATCTCGTCTGCGACGATGACGAGCAGGCTAAGCGCGAAGCGGCATCGCTCGTGCTGGGCCACCGCATCGAGCTGTGGCGGCTGGACCAGCGGATCGCGCAATTCGACCTGCCGCCGGACGTCGCTCACTGCTAGGGTAACGAGGAACCGCGCGCTGCGTCCCGGGTTGGTCGGGCTGGTCCGACTTCGCCAGGAGCCAGCATGACGGAAGCCGACGTTCGCAAGGGGATGCCGCCCGTCAAGCTGTCGCGCGAGGCGTTCGAACGGCGTTACAAAAACCAGTTCATCGATCCCGCCTTTGCACCGCTCCAGCGCGAGCTCGATGCCATCGTCGGCGCTGCCTGGGATGCCTACAGCCATTCACGCAAGGTCCCGCTGACGCGAAAGGCGGGCGCCGGATTCTCCGATCCCGACTACGACATCGCCATCGACTGGCTCGACGCGCGCGCGAAAATCCTGGCGGCGCAGCGAATTCATGACGATGCGGACGAGACGCCGCGTATCCTCATCATCAACGGCTCGGCCCGCAGCGAGCACACCTGTCCCGGCGAGATGTCCAAGACCTGGCGTCTGGTCGAGCTCGCTGAACCGGTTTTTGCCGAGCTTGGGTTTGCCGTCGACATCCTCGATCTGTCGCGCCTGGCTTCGGAGTTCGGCAAGCATATCCATCCCTGCAAGTCTTGCGTCGGAACCGCGATGCCGCTCTGCCACTGGCCCTGCAGCTGCTATCCGAACTATTCGCTGGGGCAGACCGGCGACTGGATGAACGATATCTATCCGCTGTGGGTCGCGGCCCACGGCATCCTGATCGTGACGCCGGTGAACTGGTATCACGTGCCCGCCGGGCTCAAGGCGATGATGGACCGCATGGTCTGCGCCGACGGCGGCAATCCCGATCCGACCTCGACCCACGGCAAGGAGGCCGCCGAGGCGAAGGCGCTGGAGCTGAAGGGCTGGTCTTATCCCCGCCATCTCGCCGGCCGTCATTTCGGCCTCGTTGTTCACGGCGATGCGGTGGGTGCCGAGGGCGTGCGCCGCGCCTTATCGGACTGGCTGACCGACATGCAGCTGATCTCGGCGGGCCGCTTCGCCGAGCTCGACGGCTATGTCGGCTACATGGAGCAATACGCCACCTCGCACCGCGCGCTCGATGACGACGGCGAATTCCAGGAGGAGGTGCGGAATGCGGCGCGCGCGCTCGGCAATGCGGTCCGGCTGGCGCGGAGCGGACAGCTTCGCGAGCCCGGTGAGGGCCTGTCCGATCCGATTCCCAAATGAGCGGGGAAAATCAATCGCATGATTGCCTGATCGTCGGCGGCGGCCCGGCCGGGCTGATGGCCGCGATCTACCTCGCGCGATTTCGGCGCCGTGTCTGTGTCGTGGACGCAGGCGCAAGCCGGGCGGCGCTGATCCCGCGCAGTCACAACGTGCCGGGCTTCGTCCACGGCCTGTCCGGCACCGACTTGATGGCACGCATGTCGGCGCAGCTGGACGAACTCGCGGTCACGCGGGTGACCGCCGAGGTCACCGCCCTGCGGCGGCGCGACCACGGTTTTCAGGCGATCTGGAATGGCGACGTGCATGCGGCCGCCACCGTCATCCTTGCCTGCGGTATCGTCGACACCCATCCGCCGTTCGACGAATGGCGCGCCGCGGTCGCGGACGGGCTGTTGCGTTATTGTCCGGTCTGCGACGCCTTCGAGGCGATCGGCCACCGTATCGGAATCGTCGGCCCGCTTCACCGTGCCGCCGGCAAGGCGCTGTTCCTGCGCGGCTACTCCCGCGACGTGACGTTGCTCGCAACGGGCGAGGATGACGGGAAGACCGCAGCGTCGGAGCTGACTGAAGCAGGTGTCGAGGTCGTGGTTGCGCCCGGCGTGCGCCTGAGGCGGAGAGACGACGGCGTCGAAGCCGTCTTCGAAGGCGGCCGGACAGCGCAATTCGAGATGGTCTACCCGGTGATGGGTGCGGAGGTGCGCTCGCATCTCGCGATGACGCTTGGGGCCGAACATACCGGGGAGGGTTACCTGAAAGTCGACGACCATCAGCGCAGCTCCGTCGACGGGCTCTACGGGATCGGCGACGTCGTCACCGACTTGCACCAGATCTCGGTCGCGTTCGGCCACGCCGCGGTCGCCGCCTGCACGATCCACCGCAGCCTGCCGCGACGGCTGGCATGAGGAACGGGGTATCGGACATTGGCAACAGAATCATCCTCGAGGACCGCGGTCTATGCGGCGCTGCTCGGCAATGTCCTCGTCGCGGTCACGAAGATCGGCGCCGCCGCGTGGACGGGAAGTTCGGCCATGACGAGCGAAGCGGTGCATTCGCTCGTCGACACGACCAACGAGATCCTGCTGCTTTACGGCTACCGGCGCGCGAGCCGTTCGCCCGATGAATCCCATCCGCTCGGCTATGGGCGCGAGCTGTATTTCTGGAGCTTCATCGTTGCGCTGCTCATCTTCGCGCTGGGCGCCGGTGTCTCGCTGTATCAGGGCATTCTGCATGTCACCGCACCCGCGCCGATCGAAAGTCCGATCGTCAGCTTCGTGGTGCTCGGGCTGTCGTTCGTGTTTGAAGGGGGCTCCTGGCTGATTGCCCTGCGGCGCTTCAGCTCGGACGGCCAGCGGTTGGGATATTATCAGGCTTTCGTTCGCAGCAAGGACCCTCCGGCATTCATGGTGCTGCTCGAGGACAGTGCGGCGCTGGTCGGCATCGCCATTGCTGCGGCGGCCACTGCGGCCGCCGTATTGCTGAGCCAGCCGGTCTGGGATGGGATCGGGTCGATCCTGATCGGGATATTGCTGGCGATCGTGTCGATCGGTCTCGCGCGCGAGAGCAAGAGCCTGCTGATCGGCGAGCCCGCCGATCCGGAGCTTGCGCGATCGGTCCTCGACATCGCAAGGCGTTCGCCCGGCGTGCTCAGGGCCAACGGCCTTCTGACGGTGCAGCTGTCGCCGGTCGAGGTCGTTGCGGCCCTCAGCATCGAATTTGCGGATGACAAGCGCGCCGACGACATCGAGCGATGCGTCGTTTCGATCGAGACCGAGATACGCAAACGCCATCCGAGCGTGGCGGCGCTGTTCATCAAGCCGCAGACCGATGCTCGCTACCGGGCGGTGCGCGCGACGCGTTACGGCTAGCTTTGCGAGGTTCCCCCGATGTCGCAATCGGCACGACGGCAGGAACGATCACAACATCCCGCTGGTTGACCGGTGCAGGGGGCGAGCATTGGAGAAAACGGATGGCTCAATCCGAAGACATGACGCGCTGCATCGCGCTCTGCATGAGCTGCTACCAGACCTGCCTCGGCACGGCGATGAACCATTGCCTCGAGACCGGCGGCAGGCACGTCGAGCCCAAGCATTTCCGCCTGATGATGGCGTGCGCCGAAATGTGCCGGACGGCGGCGCATTTCATGCTGATCAACACGCCGCATCACCGGCATACGTGCGGCGAATGCGCCGAAATCTGCACCGAATGCGCCGAGGATTGCGAGCGGCTCGGCGGCATGGACGAGTGCGTCGCCATGTGCCGCTCCTGCGCACAATCCTGCCGTGCGATGGCAGCCTGAGGACAAAGTCCATGCTGGAGGAGAAGCTCAAGGAAGCCATCATTGGCGAACTGCAGCGGCAGGCGGCGAACCGGCCGCAATCGCTCAAGGTCCAGGACACGGACGCTCTGAAAAGCTCGGAGGAGCTGATCGTCAACGGCAAGATCGACCTTGCCGCGCTGGTCATGGTGATCGCGGGATCGGTCTCCGGCGGCCCCTAGTTGGGCCGGTCAACGGCGCCCTCAGCCGTATTCGTCGCCGATGCCGTATTCCCGGTAGATCTCCAGCGGATCGAGGTCGGGAAACAGTCGGCATTTGGCCTGGGCGAGGTGCAGGCTCACCGCCGCCGGCTCCTTGCCGTTCGAGAGCATCTTGCGGATGTCGTCCATATGCGCGTTCGGCTGGTGCTTGGTTTCGAGCTGCTCCAGCGCGACCAGCGCGGTCGCCAGCGCCTCGGTCAGAACCCAGTCGTCGTGGCCGGTGATTCCCTTCTTCGGCATCGGCAGCCCCCACATGTGGTGGCGGTAGTCTATCGCGGCTTTCGCCAAATCTCCATTGAGCCGTTGCAGCAGCAGGCGCGCGGAACGGGCCGACAGCCGTGCTCCAGCTTGCATTATGGCGGCGCGCGCGTGGCTAAAAGGCGGCAATTGCAGGGGCAATAGTATCTTTGTTGAAACAAAATTGGCGTAGACGGGGCCTGCACGGCATCCAGGCCGGCTGTTCCGCTCTGGGCCCCCTGATCCCGTATTCGCAACACGATCCGGTTGCGCCACCCCTTCAAGGCTTGAGCCCGCATGGTCTTTCTAAGCTTCGTCTATCGGTTCGTGACCAACTTCGCATTCATGGCGATGGTCTATTTCAGCCTGAACTTCATGGAGAAGTACCAGAACCGGGCGATCATCGCGATCCTGGTGCTGGTCTATACCGGTATGCGCGCGGCCTCGACGCTGCGGGCTTTCTTCTTCTACCAGAAGATCGAGAAACTTGAGGCCGAGACCAAGCGCCTTCAGGCTCCGCTCAATGCCGGCGCGGGCGGAACGAATGTGCGCAAGCAGGTCGTGGCCGACGTTGCGCGGCTGCGGCGCGACGGCGAGCTCAAATCCTATATGGACCTGTTCTTCCTGGCGCTGATCGTGCTGCTCTGCGTCGCCAACATCATGCGGCAGTAGGGCTTTTACTGCGCGCGCTTCTTCAGGCTCGCGACACGCGTCGGATGCGTCGCGGCGCCCTTCTGAGCAGCGCTCTTGGGGGCCGCGGCATGCTTCGCTCCCGCCGGCGCGGCATGTGCAGTGCGATGTCCGCGCAACTTGCCGGCCTTGCCCCTGGCCGCCCGAGGCGTCTCGGCTGCCATCGCCAGCCGCGTTGCGGCGCGCCGTGACAAGGTCGTCGACAGCAGCACCTCTAGCGAGCCTTCAGGGATAGCAAAGAGATCGCGGCCGGGCACGGGCAGGGTGGCCGCGACATTGGCCATTGCCATGGTCCTGCGCGGCAGCAGCGGTTGATGATCGGTCTGCGCGTTGACGTCGGCCAGCGAGGGCGCCGACAGTATCTTGGTCTCCGCGAACACGAAGTTCGGCACGGCGGGCCAGCGCGCGATCGGCGTGGTCTCGGTCGGCGGATGCAGCAGCCATTCCACCGGCGTCGTCGGCGTCGCCGGCCGCTCGGCGGTCGAGGGCACCACATGCACGATGCGATAGCCGCGCGCCTTGAGGTCGCGGATGATCTTCGGCAGTGCCGCCACCGTGCGGGCCTGGATGTCGTGCAGCAACAGGATGCCCTTGCCCTTGGCCTCCAGCCGCTGGATCGCGAGTTGATAGACGCGATCGGACGACACATGGCGCCAGTCGTCGGCCGGGAAATCGGCGCTCCAGACCTGGATGCCGCGCGAGATCAGAAGGTTCTCGACGCCTTCGGCGCGCATCAGGCCTGGAATGCGGAAGAACGGCGCCAGCTTGGACGGATCGGTCATCGCAGCCGAGGTCCATTCGATGCCGCCGTTGATCTGCGCCTCGGCCTTATCGAGCGGCATCCGGTCGAACGTCAGCGGATGGTTCATGCTGTGGGTGCCGACGGTGTGGCCCGCCGCCACCAGCTTGCGCACGCCTTCCGGATTCGCCTTGGCCTGTTCGCCGATGATGAAGAACGTCGCCTTGATGCACTCGTCGGCGAGCATCTGGAGGATCTGGTTCGAATATTTCGGCAGCGGACCGTCGTCGAAGGTCAGGACGACTTCATGGTCCTTCAGCGGCAGCGTCTCGCGGTACTGCATGGTGCCGATGCGCGGATGCTCGTGCGGATCGACCACGAGGGTGCGCGACGTCCCAAGCGCGTCCGGATGGCCGGGGCAGTCGGCCGCAACGGCCGCCGTCGAGCCGATGGTCAGGAAACCAAGGAATCCGCCAAGGCAAAGGACGATCGACGATCGCGTCCGAACAACAACGCTACTTCCGATCATGAATCCCGTCTGCCCTCTTATGCGATTGCCGCCATAGTAGGTCGGAGACATCAGAAAATGGTTCAGGCGCAAGAACCTTTCCCGTTACAAGCAGCCCTTAATACTTGCATGGCGTAGCATGAACAGACTGTTAATAGGGCGCAAATCACCCCATTTTGCGACGGCGTGACATTCCGGCATCAACGGGCGTCGGCATTCTTCTGTGATGTGCCCGCCGGTACGACGTGAACCACCCGATAGCCGTTCTCCCTCAGATACCGCAGGAAGGCCGGCATGATCGCGGCCGTGCGTGCCTTGGGATCGTGGAACAGGATGATGCCCTTGCCGGCGGCGGCGAGGCGCTCGGTGACAAGCTTCAATTCCTGCTCCGGCGTCATCTCGTTCCAGTCGCTGGCCCAGAGGTCAGCCCCGAACACGACGATGCCGCGGGACTGAAGCAGGTCGAGCTCGGCTTGCGTGGCTTCGAAATAGGGAAACCGGAAGATCGGCGTCGAAGGTGTCGTCGTCGACGTCCCGTGTAGCGCCATCTCGTCGGCGGCAATGCCGCGGTCGATCTCGCTCTTCGCCTTGTCGAACGGGATCCGCGCCATGAACGGATGCGAGAAGGTGTGGTGGCCGATGGTGTGGCCCTCGCGCGCGATGCGCTTGACCATGTCAGGGTGTTCGGAGGCGTGCAGGCCGATCAGGAAAAAGGTCGCGCGCACGCATTCCTGCGCCAGCGCCGCCAGCACCTTCGAGGTCGTCGGCGGATGCGGTCCGTCGTCGAAGGTCAGCACGACCTCGTGATCGGCGAGGGCTAACGTCTGCGGAAAGCTCTTCAGGCCCACGCGCGGCGTGGTCCTGGCGTCGACGCTCAGAACGCGGGAGGTGCCGAGCGCGTCCTTGCGCGGGCACTCGGCGGCTTGAGTCGAGGCGATACCGGCGAGGGCGGTCAGCGCTGCGCCTGCCGCCATCGAGCCCCACCTCAGTCGAAGCATCTTTGTCATTGCGCTCAGAGTTGCCTTGTGGGTATTGCCTGAACCATCAGCTCAGACCACTCGTTCCAACCTGTCAAACGGCGAGGCGCGCCATGGATGAACATATGGACGGTGCCGCATCTGCCGCGGAGTCGGTACTCGACCACGTGCCGATGCGCAATGAAGACGGCGAAATTCGTCACGAATTCGTCGAGGAAATTGCCCATGCGATCGAGGCCGGCAACAGCGCCGCGCTGCGCGCCTGCGTTGCCGAGTTGCACGAGGCCGATCTCGGCGATCTGATCGGGGCTCTCGAGCCCGACGACCGCGTCCGCCTGGTCGAGCTGACGGGGCGCGATTTCGACTTCTCCGCGCTGAACGAGCTCGATGAGGGCGTGCGCGAGGAGATCCTCGAGGAACTGCCGCCGGAGACCGTCGCGGAAGGTGTCCGCGAGCTTGAATCCGACGACGCCGTCGAGCTGCTGGAAACCCTCGACCAGGCCGATCAGGAGGAGATCCTCGAGAAGCTGCCGCTCAAGGAACGCGTCGTGCTCGAGCGCAGCCTGCTTTATCCGGAAAATTCCGCCGGCCGCCGGATGCAGACCGAGTTCATCGCAGTGCCCCAGGATTTCACCGTGGGCCAGGCGATCGACTACATGCGCGAGACGCCGGATCTGCCCGAGCGCTTCTACGAGATTTACGTCGTCGACAAGGAGCAGCACTGGCAGGGCGCGGTCTCGCTCGACGTGCTGCTGCGCGCCCGCCGCCCGGTGGCGCTCGTTGAGCTGACCGACGAGGATCGCCGCCGCGTCTCCGTCCTGGAGGACCAGGAGGAGGTAGCGCGCATGTTCGGCAAATACAATCTCGTCGCAGCGCCGGTGCTCGACACCCAGGATCGCCTCGTCGGCGTCATCACCGTCGACGACGTCGTCGACGTGATCGAGGAAGAGGCGGACGAGGACCTCAAGGCGCTCGGCGGCGTCAACAGCGACGAAGAGCTCTCCGACACCGTGTTCACCATTGCGCGCGCGCGGTTCAACTGGCTGCTGGTCAATCTCGCCACCGCCTTTCTGGCGTCCTCGGTGCTTGGCCTGTTCGAGGGCCAACTCGAGAAGATGGTGGCGCTCGCCGTGCTGGCGCCGATCGTCGCGAGCCAGGGCGGCAATGCCGCGACCCAGACCATGACGGTCGCGGTGCGCGCGCTGGCGACGCGCGAGCTCGGCTCCTCCAATGCCTGGCGCGTGGTGATGCGCGAGGGGCTGGTCGGCCTCGTCAACGGCCTCGCCTTCGCCGTGATCACGGGAATCGCGGCGGTGGCCTGGTTCAAGATCCCGGGCCTTGGCATCGTCATCGGGCTCGCCATCATCGTGAACCTCTTCGCCGGCGCGCTCGGCGGCATCCTGATCCCGATGGCGCTCGAACGTGTCAGGGCCGATCCGGCCGTGGCCTCCGGCACGTTCGTGACCACGGTCACCGACGTCGTCGGGTTCTTCTCCTTCCTAGGTATCGCGACGTTGTGGTTCGGGCTGAGATAGGTCTCTCGTGTCCCGGGCGCGCTGCGGCGCCGTAGCGCGTCGAAGACGCGCGTAAACGCTGCTGCGCAGAACCGGGGCACGAGACCGTATACGCCGCCGCTATCTTTAATCCGAACTTAAGCGGCCTGCCGCATCATCGCCCTTGCTTGGGGGAATGAGCATGCGTGTGCGGCTGAAGGCGGACGGACGGATCGTCGAGTTGCGGGACGGGCAAGAGTTTCCTGTTCAGCCGCTTCCAATCCAGCCCTTTCCAATCCAGCCTGCGGGCCGCGCAGCGCCGGCCGAAGCCAGCTCGCTCGCGGTGCGCGATTTGCGCCGCCGCGCCTGCCTGACCCAGATGGAGTTCGCGGCCAAACTGGGCGTTCCCGTCGAAACCATCCGCAATTGGGAGCAGGGCAAGCGCGCCCCGCGGGGACCGGCCCGCGCGCTGCTTGCCGTGATCGCGCATGCGCCCGACACCGTGTTCCAGGCGCTCGCCAAAGCCTGAACTCCAGACCTGACGCAAAGCTGGTGCGAACCTCCCGTTAGCATTGCGCCGAATATCCGGTCTGGCAGCCGGCGTCGTCCGTTGGCAGTGTCACCAGCCGGGTTCATAATGACGCTTGGATGATGATTTGGGGCGACCGCGACAGAGAGGATTCCTCATGCTGTTCGTCGAGGCCAATGGCGCAAGGATACCGGCGATCGGGCTGGGGACCTGGGAGCTGAGCGGGCGCATGTGCGCGCGTGTGATCGAGCAGGCGCTGCGGCTCGGCTATCGCCACATCGACACCGCACAGGTCTACGACAATGAGCGCGAGGTCAGCGACGGCTTGCGCGCCTCCGGCGTGCGCCGCGACGACATCTTCCTGACGACAAAAGTCTGGACCAACCATTTCGCGCCCCACGATCTCGAGCGCTCGGTCAAGGAGAGCCTGGCGCGCATGCGGCTTCCCTCCGTCGATCTCCTGCTGTTGCACTGGCCCAATTCGCACGTGCCGCTGGAGGAGACGCTGGGCGCGCTGTCGCATGCCAAGCGCATGGGCCTGACCCGCCACATCGGCGTCTCCAATTTCACGGTGGCGCTGATCGAGCAGGCGGTCGCACTGTCGCCGGAGCCGCTGGTCTGCAACCAGGTCGAATACCACCCTTATCTGGACCAGGCGAAGGTGAGGGCGGCCTGCGACCAGCACGCGCTAGCGCTGGTCGCCTACAGCCCGATCGCCAAGGGGCGGATCAAGACCGACCAGACGCTCGCGGGGATCGGGCGTCTGCATCGCAAGACGCCGGCGCAGATCTGCCTGCGCTGGCTGGTGCAACAGAATGTCGCTGCGATCCCGCGCACTTCGCGCGTCGAACGTCTGTCGGAAAACATCGATATCTTCGATTTCGAGCTTTCGGACGACGAGATGGCCCAGATCGCCGCGCTGGCCAGTCCCAGGGGGCGCCTGACCGATTTCGGCTTCGCGCCAAAATGGGATTGAGAGGGGGCTG
Source organism: Bradyrhizobium sp. LB8.2 (assembly GCF_040548035.1). Classification (NCBI taxonomy): domain Bacteria; kingdom Pseudomonadati; phylum Pseudomonadota; class Alphaproteobacteria; order Hyphomicrobiales; family Nitrobacteraceae; genus Bradyrhizobium; species Bradyrhizobium sp. LB8.2. The sequence goes on from NZ_JBEPQV010000024.1 coordinate 98,644, forward strand.
CCGTATGCTAGGACCAGCTTGGCAACCCGAAGTCAGGCAATGGAACTGCGGAAGATCATACGGACGGACATTGCAGCGTCGGCGATCGCCCATCTGACGCTGGTCGCGCTGATCATCGTGATCAGCGAAGTCCATCCGTTTCACGCCAGCCCGCCCGAATCGGTTTCCGTCAGCATCGTGACGCCGGAGCAGATGAAGCAGGAGGAGGCCAAAGCCGAGGAGAAGGCCAAGGACGAGCTCAAGGACGAGCTCAAGCAGAAGCCGCCGGAGCCGATCCCCGACTTCAAACTGCCGAAGCTGGATTTCACCGACAACGACAAAGACAAGCCCGCCGCGGCGACGAAGTCTGCGGCCAAGCAACAGGCCGCGCCATCACCATCACCATCACCATCGCCATCGCCGGCGCCGCAGGCCTCGCCCGAGCCGCAACGTCCTGCGCAGCAGCAGCAACAGCCACAGCAGCCGCCCTTGCCAAAGCCGAGCGAGGCCAACGCACAGCCGCAACCGCCGCCGCCGCAAGCGATGCACCAGCCAGGGGCCGCACCGCCGCCGACCTATCAGGCGCCGGAGCCTGACGTCACCGTCAAGTACGGCGTCATGCTGGGCCTGCCGCCGGAATTGCCGCTGGAGCTGCCGAAAGACGCCCCCAAGGACGATGGCGGCGACGCCAAGGATTCAATCGCAGCCAAGCTGCCGGCCGAAATCATCGCCGAGCTGCGTCGTCACTTGCGAAGCTGCGCCAAACTGCCGGCCGGGGTCGCCCCGACCGACAACGTCAACGTCAAGCTGCGCACGGTGCTCGCCACCGACGGCACGCTGGCGCGCGAGCCGATCCTGATCGAAGCCCCGCCGTCCGCGAAGGGCGTGGCCCTCGTGAAGTCCGCAATAAGCGCACTCCAGGCCTGCCAGCCCTACAAGATGCTGCCGGCCGACAAATACGGGGAATGGAAGGTGATGGACCTTCCGTTCAGCCCGCGGGATTTCGGCGGCTAGCTCTCGCGTAGCCCATCAACGACCGCGCTTCATCTCATCGCCATCCACCACCTCCGGCGCCATCGCCTCCCACGCACTCGAGGCGAATTGCCGCCGCCAGGTCACGATCACCACGGCTGCCGTGGTCACGAACAGCACCCAGGGGCTTACAAACCAGCCGAGATAGCCGAGTGCGAAGAAGAAGGCGCGTTGGCCGCGGTTGAAATGGCGGCCGGCAGATTCAAACAGGCGCGAGGTGCGGATGACATGGGCTTCCGCCTCCGGCGTGCCGCGCTGCGAGACCGGCGGCATGCCGCCGAACAGGATCGCGACATAGTTGAACAGGCGATACGACCACGCAAATTTGAAGAAGGCGTAGACGCAGATCAGGACGAGGCCGACGCATTTCAGCTCCCACAGCGCGGGCGAGGGGCTGAGGTCGATCGGCAGCTTGCCCAGAATCGCAATGGCGTCGTTGGTCGCGTGCAGCAGCGCCAGCGCGCCGCCGAGCGCGATCAGGCTGGTGGAGGCGAAGAAGGCGGTGCCGTTCTGCAGCGAGGCCATGATCTGCATGTCGACCATGCGCGCGTCGCGGTCGAGCAGCCGGCGCACCCAGACCTCGCGGTAGCGGTTCATGCGTGCCGACAGGCTGTCGCGGCCATAGGCCGAATGCTCCAGCGTCAGCGCGTAGACCAGCCATTCGATGATGAAGAAGCCGACGGCGGTGATGTCGACCCAGTGCCTGCTCATGTCTGTCTCCTGGCGAGGATCGCAACGCTTGCCACGCATGGCGAGGTGCAGCAACGATTGATTGGCGGCAGGCGATGGCGTTAAAAGCAGCTCGCTTCAAGACGTCTCGGGAAGGACTGATGACATGGCCGCGCTGAAACTCGCAATCGGCAACAAGAACTACTCGTCATGGTCGATGCGGCCCTGGCTCGCGCTTCGCGCCAACGACATCCCGTTCGTCGAGACCGTCATCCCGCTCTACACCGACAATCCCGCGGACAAGGAGCAGATCATCTCGTTCAGCCGCGCCGGCAAGGTGCCGGTGCTGGTCGATGGCGAGATCACGGTGTGGGATTCGCTCAGCATCATCGAATACCTCGCAGAGCGCTTCCCGGACGTGAAGCTGTGGCCCGACGACGCCGCCGCCCGCGCCCATGCCCGTTCGGTGTGCGCCGAGATGCATTCCGGCTTCATGGCCCTGCGCAACGAATGCGGCATGAACCTGCACCGCCCGGTGCGGCCCGTGACGTTGTCGGCGGACGCCCAGGCCAATATCGCGCGCGTGCAGGAGATCTGGCGCGAGTGCCGGGCCCGGTATGGCGCCAACGGTCCGTTCCTGTTCGGGCGCTTCGGCGCGGCGGATGCGATGTATGCCCCGGTCGTGCACCGCTTCCGCACCTACGCGATCGCAATCACGCCGGAGACCAAGGCTTACATGGAGACGATGCTGGCGCTGCCGGCGTTCCAGGAATGGACCCGGGACGGGCTCGCCGAAACGCTCGTCATCGAAAAGTTCGAGAACGTGTAGTCGCGAATGTGATTGAGCGCGGCTTGACGGCACGGCGCATGGCGGCGCTCAATCGCGGCGGAGCTACGGCTTAGGAGAGGGCACAGTCATGGGAATCCTGGACTCGCTGGAGAACAACCCGGCGCTCCGTAGCGCGCTCGGTCAGCTCGGCGCAGCCGTGTTGCCGGCCGTGCTGAACGAGGTGATCGGCAGCAACAATCAGGGCGGCCTCGGCGCGATCGTCGCAAAACTCCAGCAGGCGGGGTTCGGTGACCAGGTCAAATCCTGGCTCGGCAACGGCCAGAACCTGCCGATCTCGGCCGACCAGCTCCGCGCCGTTCTCGGCAGCGACACCGTCCGCCAATTGGCTGCGCGCTACAACATCCCGGTCGACCAGTTGGGCCAGATTCTGGCCCAGGAACTGCCCAAGGCCGTGGATCACGCCAGCCCCGACGGCCATTTGCCCCATACCGCCTGAAGAACCGGTTGCAGCGGTATCAGCGGCCGGGGGCATCACTCTGAAATAACTGCAAAATTGGCAGGTTTGCCATGTCGCATACTGCTGGCCAAAAAGGCCGGCCGCATGCTATATGACGGCCGGGTTTCCGGCCGGCCGACGCAGTGGGACCATGGGCGTGGCAGGCGTTGTTTGAGTGATGGAGAGGGTGTTGAAGCACAAATTCCCTATTGGATCGCGCGTGTTGTTCACGGCCAGCAATGTCGCACGCCCCGCTGCCAGCGGATCGTATGAGATCATCCGCCTGCTGCCGACGGATGGTGACGACTGCCAGTACCGGATCAAGAGCTCGACCGAAGCCTTCGAACGCGTCGCCAAGGAAAGCCAGCTCGCGCTGTCCTGAAGCCGACGCTATCCGCGCGTTGGCGCGTACCGGGGAATTCCATCCTGCCGCCGTCAAAAGGCCCGCTTCACCTTCAAAAGGTGGGCCGGGGGCAGTTGCCGACTCTCGGTGCTTGCTTTGACCATTCGCTCTCTGCTCGCGTGAGGGGACGTCGCGCATGAACTGGGCATGGGCCTCGCCGCTCGACCAAACCTGGCGCTCGCCGGTTTTTCCGATGTGGATGACGCTGGCGGCTGCCGGCTTCTTCGGACTGATCCTCCTGATCACGCTGCTGCGTGCCGAAAGATCGGTCGCCAACGGCGTGCTGACCGTCATCACACTGCTCGCCATCGCCGTCGCATTGGCTGCCAATGTGCACGTCTCTGGACCGGCGGGGCAGGCCACGCCGACCGAGGCGCGTGCGCAGGCCGCGGTCATCGCGAGCCTGCCGGCGCTGTCCTGTCTCGACGATCTCGCCGGCGATGCCGTGGCCATTGGCTGCGAGAAGTCGCTGTTCGGCGCGCCTGACGCAGCCGCCGCGGCGGTCTCCTACACCGCGGCCAGGATCGACCGGCTGATGGCGCTCGGCGATGCCGCGACCGCCGAGAAGAGCCTGACGCTCGACGTGAAGGTGCTGCGCAGATCGCTGGAGCGTGATCGCTACGGCCTGGTCGCGCAGGTGCTGGTTGCGCGCGACGGCTGCACACAGTTCGACTGCGCGGCCTTCCGCTCGCTGACCGATCAGCAGCAGGTCGCCGCCAACATGGATTCCCATCTCTACGACACGCTGGTCGCGCGCTACGCGCCGACCTGGAATGCGCCTGCAATGTCGCAGTTGCCGGCCACTGCCGCGCTTGCCGGACTGCCGCCGTCGATGCCGACGGGCAAGCCGACCAATGCGGAGTTCCCGAGCGCCTCGTCGACGCCGCCGATCAGCATCATGAATCCGGAGCCGCCAACGCGCCAGGCGGCGCCCGCCGCAAACGCTGGGGCCTCGCCGGCTCCGCGCGCGCCGGCAGCGGCTTCGGCACAGGCCGCCGCGCCCGCCGCAAAGAAACCGTCTGCGCCGAAGGCTGCGCGGGCGCCGGTGGCACCGCCGGTTCCGCTGGCGCCGCCGGCCGCGGCGCCCGCGGCTGCGGATAACGAGTAGATCGGCATTCCAAATGCGTGGCTGCCCGGCTAATGCTGGGGCATGCCACTACATCTGATCAAGCTCGCGGTCGGTTGCGACTCCGTCAAGGAATTGAAGGAGTGGACCGCCGAACGGATGCAGACCGCCAAGCGGAAGGGTCTGCCGCAACATCACATCCACATCACCCGCATGGTGCCCAAGCGCGACGCCGAGATCCTATCGGGCGGGTCGCTCTATTGGGTGATCAAGGGCGAAGTCGCCGCGCGCGAAAAAATCATCGGCATCGAGCCGTTCCGCGACAAGGACGGCATCGGCCGCTGCCGGATCGTGATGCAGCCGAAGGTGATCTTGGTGTCGCCGCGGCCGATGCGCCCGTTCCAGGGCTGGCGCTATCTCGCCGACGATTCCGTGCCGCCTGATCTCGGCAAGTCCGCAGCCGGCTCGATCGCCGCGATGCCGGAGCCGATGCGGCGCGAGCTGCGCGATCTCGGATTGCTCTAGACCGCGATATTGTCGATCAGCCGGGTGCTGCCAAGCTTGGCCGCGACCAGGATCCGCAAAGGGCCGTCCGTGCGCGAGGTGGCCGGCGCCAGCGTGATAGCATGGCGCAGCTCAAAATAGTCGAGCGCAAAGCCAGCCGCCGTGATCATACCGGCACCGCGCGCCATTGCGGAAGCGATCGCTTCGCCGGCGCGGATGCGCCCGGCGCTCTCCTTCATCGCGCGGTACAGCGTGGTTGCGGTCTGCCGCTCCTGTGGCGACAAATAGACGTTGCGGGAGGACATCGCGAGCCCGTCGCGCTCGCGCACGGTGCGGGAGCCGATCACCTTGACGCCGAGGTCGAGGTCGCGCGCCATCTGCGTCACCACCCGCAACTGCTGAAAATCCTTCTCGCCGAAGATCGCGACATCCGGCCGGCACTGCGTGAACAGCTTGCCGACGACGGTCGCGACACCCCCGAAGAAATGCGGGCGGAAGCGGTCCTCGAGGCCGGCCAGCGCCGGTCCCTCCGGCACGATGCGGGTCGCAAAGCCCTCCGGATACATGGCCTCGGCGCCGGGGTGCCAGACGATATCGACGTCCTCGGCGGCGAGCTTGGCGATATCGGCCTTCCAGGTTCGCGGATAGGCGCCAAAATCCTCGGTCGGTGCGAACTGGGTCGGGTTGACGTAGATCGACACCACCACGCGGCTCGCGCGCCGCCTGGCGAGGCGCACCAGCGATACATGGCCGTCATGGAGCGCTCCCATGGTCGGGACCAGCGCTATCGTGGCCTTTCGCTTGCGAAGATTGTCGACCGCGCGTCGCAAGGCGGGGACCGTGCGGGCGATCAAGGGGCTGCGTGACATCAGAACTCGACGGGGTTGGGAATCGGCGAGCGCGTCCCGGCGCCGGCAGACTAACCTTAACAAGCGGCGACCGTGGACGCCATGCGTCCGACTGCGGCACAGCATCCCGCGCAAGGCCGCGCACGACGTCGCGACATTGTGGGTTGGATCACAGACGAGAGAAGACGCCGCGATTCATGATGAAGAACGGCGGCGTGCGAATTGCATTACCTGTCACGCATTTCACTTGACCGCAGGCGCGGCCAACTCGAAGATATTCGTTATGGGTGTTAAGGATCGCGATGCTTGTGCAAGCTAGCCAAGGCCAGTCCGGCGCGGCGCATGTGGTCGTGCTCGGCAACGAGAAGGGCGGCTCCGGCAAGTCGACCACCGCCCTGCACATCGCGGTCGCGCTTCTGAAAGCCGGCCAGCGCGTCGCCACCATCGACCTCGACTGCCGTCAGCAGAGCTTCACTCACTACATCAACAACCGTTCCGCCTGGGCGCGCCGCACCAAGCTTGACCTCGAACTGCCGCTGCATCGCTGCATCAAGCTCGGCGAGACCATGCAGGTCGCCGAGAACGAGAATTCCGAGTTCCTTCAGTTCATGGAGGCGGTCTCGGCGGTCGAGAGCAGCTTCGACTTCATCGTCATCGATACGCCCGGCACCGACAGCTATCTGATGCGGCTTGCGCACTCGATGGCCGACACGCTGGTGACCCCGATCAATGACAGCTTCCTCGATTTCGACGTGCTCGGCACCGTCGATCCCGCCAACTACGCGGTGACGTGCGAGAGCCACTACGCCGAGATGGTGCGAGACACCCGCCGCAAGCGCCGCCAGCTCGATGGCGCGACCACCGACTGGATCGTCGTGCGCAACCGCCTGTCGATGCTCGGCTCCCGCAACAAGCAGCTCGTCGCCGAGGGGTTGAAAGATTTGTCGCTGCGGCTCGGCTTCCGCTACGTCGACGGCTTCGCCGAACGCGTCGTCTATCGCGAGTTCTTCCCGCGTGGCCTGACCGCGCTGGACGAGATCGACGAGGCCACGCTCGGCATGCGGCCCAATCTCGGCCATCTGACCGCGCGGGAGGAGGTGACGAGCCTGCTCCGCCAGCTCAAGCTTCCGCTCGACGAGCGCGGCCGCCGCCGTGCGGCCAACCGCGCCGAGTGGTTCAACCAGGTCGATAAGCCGCTCGAGGTCCACGACATCCTCGGCGCTTGAGCGGCGGTATATTGCTACTTCCAGTCGATCAAAGCGGCCGGGTCCCCCCACGGGAACCGAGCCTTCGCTCGGCCGTTTTCACCTCGCATTTACTGCGAAATTGAACCCAATCGAGACCGGTTGCTTCGGAGGGTGACGTGCACCCTGACGTAGCCGTATGAGAGCAGGGATGCCCAAGAAACGTGTGCGACGCACAATGAAAGGGCTGTCAGTTCACAATATTTGGCCTTCCTGTCACGCCCCTGTGACATATATTAGGGAATAGGCGACCAGGGGCCGAAGAGCTCCGGAAGAACACGATTTTCAACAGGGATTCAGGCCGCACGAGCCTGAGGCTGAGGACGAAAATGAAGCGTGGAATTGCCGTTCTGGTTTCGGTCAGTGCCCTCTGCGGCGTCGCCTATTTCACGGCGAGCAAGTGGGCGATCAAACACGAGACCATCACCTTCTACGACGCCTCGCGCGACAACCGCGCCGTGCCTGTCGATATCGCGATCCGTCGCGACAAGGAAATGCAGGCCAATGCCGGCATGATCACGATGCCGGTCGCCGTGATCAACCACGGCAATACCGTCAAGAACACGGAGTACGGCTTCCTCGCCAACATCTTCGCTGCGCGCGGCTACCTCGTCGTCAGCCCGCAGCATGATCTGCCGACCGATCCTCCGATGGTGACCAAGCCCGGCGAGCTCTATGTCGGCCGGCTGCCGCAGATCCTGCGCGGCGTCGCCAACATCCATCTTGCCATGCAAGAGATGAAGAAGGTTCAGCCCAACGCCGACTACGGCAGGGTGACGATGGTCGGCCACTCCATGGGCGGCGACATCACGATGTATTTCGCCAAGCAGTATCCGGACGAGGTCAAGAAGGTCGTCACGCTCGACAATCTGCGCGTGCCCTTCGTCACCGCCGGCAAGTTCAAGATTTTGTCGTTCCGTTCGCAGGACCCGCAGTTCAAGACCGATGCGGGTGTGATCCCGACCGACGAGGAATGCGAGAAGGCCGGCATCCAGGTCGTGAAGACCGAATTCCAGCACAACGACATGCGCGACACCGGTCCGGACGCAGCCAAGAACTCGATCCAGGGCATGCTCGACAAGTTCCTGAGCGCGACTGACAGCGAGGTCGCGCCGGTCGACACGCAATCGTCCCCGCCCAAGATTCTCGAGCCCGGTCCGGTCGCGTTGATGGCGCCTGCCAAGAGCTAACGTCTTCCTCATCGTCAGTATCGATTTTCAAAGCCCCCGCCGGCTCCTGCCTGCGGGGGCTTTGCACATTGACCGGGCTGCGCGCGCTAACCACATTAGCCGCTCACGCAGGGTCAATGGATGTCGGGCGAACCCATCAAACCGCGCGGCCGCGATGCCGTCTCGGCGAAACCAGGCGGCGCGGTGCCGCAGGCGGGGGCGTCGACCTCGGAGGACATCGCCGCCTTCGTCGCAAACGCGAGAGCGCTGTCGCCACATGCTCCCGGTGCGAAAGGCCGGCTGATCTTCGCGCTGGATGCGACGATGAGCCGGCAGCCGACCTGGGACATGGCCTGCGCGCTTCAGGCTGACATGTTCCGTGAGACCTCCGCGCTCGGCAGTCTCGACATCCGGCTCGTCTACTATCGCGGATTCAACGAGTGCCGCGCCACGGGATGGATTTCCGACAGCGCCAGGCTTGCGGCGCTGATGAGCAAGATCGATTGCCGCGGCGGCGACACCCAGATCGGCAAGGTGCTGAGCGAGGCGCGGCGCGAGGCGGTCGCATCCGGCGTGCGCGCCGTTGTCTTCGTCGGCGACGCCATGGAAGAGAACGTCGACGAGCTCTGTGCCAAGGCCGGTGAGCTCGGCATGCTCAAGGTGCCTGTGTTCGTATTTCAGGAGGGCCATGACGCCGTCGCCGAGCAGGCTTTTCGCGAAATCGCGCGCCTGACCGGCGGCGCCTGGTGCCGGTTCGATCCGGGCGCGGCGGCGCAGTTGCGCGAGCTGTTGCGCGCAGCTGCCGCCTACGCCGCCGGCGGACGCGAGGCGCTGTTGCAATTGGCGAAGACCGCCAGCGGCGCGGCCAGGCTGATCGGCCAGATGAAGTAGCGCTGGCGCGGTCCGCGGGGGACAAGACACCATGCATTTTGACGATAGGCCGGGTATATTCCGGCCATGACCCTGATTGCCGGCGCTATCGCTGTTATCACCCTTTATCTGCTGCTCCAGATGTTTCGTTCCGCCAATCCGGCCGTGCTGGCACGCACGATCAGGTTCGGTGGCGGCGTGGTGGCGCTGGCTGTCGCAGCGTTCACGGGCTTGCGGGGCGAACTGGTGGTGGCGATCCCGCTCGGGATCTTCGGCGCCGGGCTCCTGGGCTGGACACCACTGGCAAACGCCGGCTTGGGCAACGTCGGCGGACTGTTCGGCGGAGGCGCGACGCGCCCGGCCGGTCAGGCCTCGCGCGTGCGCTCGCAATTCCTGGATATGCGGCTCGATCACGAGTCTGGCCAGCTCGGAGGCCGGATCGTCGCCGGGCCTCATGCCGGGCGCGATCTCGACGAGTTCGATCTGGCTGGCCTGCTGGCAATGGTCCCGGCGTTCGACGCCGAGAGCGTGGCCTTACTTGAAAGCTATCTGGACCGCCGGTTTCCCGCCTGGCGTCAGAACGCGCAGGGCAACGCGGCAGGGGGGCAGCGCCGCACGGTGGCGAGCGGCAAAATGACGGCGGAGGAGGCCTATCAGATCCTTGGCTTGCAGCCGGGGGCGGGGCGTGACGATATCAGCCGCGCCCACAAGTCCCTGATGAAGAAATTGCATCCCGACCAGGGGGGCTCGACGTATCTCGCTGCCCGTGTAAACGAGGCCAAGGATACTCTGCTTCGTACGCATAACGGCTAACTCCGGCACCACGCTACAAACGCCCGTCCCGTGTGAGCCCCACTTGCTCTGTTTGCCGTCGCCCCGATGCCCGCCATTGTCGGCGTGGTCGATCCCTTGCGCAAAATTTTAACCGTAAATCCTTGACGAGAGGTTGTCGTGGAACAGCCCCGGTATCAAACAGCCTGGCATCACGGCCTTTGGCATCGCAGCCTTGCTATCGAAAGGTCTTGGCATCGAAAGGTCTTGGCATCACCGCATCCCGAAAATGAAAATGCCCGCGCAAGGCGCGGGCATTTTTTGATTGGCGCGGTGCGAAAGATCAGTTGCGGACGGTGATGCAGGAGATATCGGCGCGCTTCAGGGTGCGGCAGACGGCTTCGGCCTGGTCGCGCTCGAGCCCGGCGAAGCGGGCGCGGTAGAGCTTTCGATTGTCCTTCGCGACGACCTCGGTGAACGGGTCGGCCTTGCTGAGCAGGCCGCGGGCCGAGCTGCGCGCCGCGTCGATGCGCTGCTGGGCTTCGTTCTCGCTCTCGAGCGCGCCGACCTGGACGATCCAGCCGCTATGGGTGACGGCCGGCCTGGTGGTGGCGCTCATCTGGACCGGCTGCAGCGTCGGCTCGGCTGAAGCGAGCCTCGCGACGGCCGGAGCGGGCGCGGCGGCGGTTGCGGCCGGCAATACGCCGAGGATGCCATTGCCGGTGCCGAAGCCCGCCGGCTGCCGCGGCAGCTCGGTACGGGCGAGCTCGGCCCTCGGAGCTTCCGGTTGGCTGACGACCTCACGCTTGTTGATGAGGTCTGCCCGGGCGACGACGGCGCTGGAGGTTTCGGCGACGTCGGAGCGGGCCGCGATCGTGCTCGTGACCTGCGGTGCGACCTGAGCCGGGGCGGCGGAGGCGACCTTCACGGTGCCGGCCTTGACCTGGACGGTCTTGACCCGGACCGGCTTCATCGGCTCGGACGAACCGGGGATGAGGGAGAGCGGCTGGCTCGAGATCACACCGTTGGTGAGCGGCGCGGGCTCGATCTTGGATTCAGTCGGCCGAACTTCAGGCTTGCTGGATTCAGATCTGGGCTGAGCCGGAGGCATCGCGGCGGTCGCAGCAGCAAGCGCCGACAGGCGCGAGGCGAGACGCTGCGGGGCTGTTTCGGGGCCAGGAGCGGCGGCGGCCTGAACCTGCGGAGCGGAGGGGGCCGGGGTATCCGACGTATCGGCGACCTCGACAGCGGCGCCAGAGCCATTGCGCTCGGTGACCGCGGCGACGGTGTGGGTGGTCGCGCCCTTATCGAGGTTCTCTGCGAGCAGGTTGCGCATGATGGCATCGCGCGAGCCGCCGCTGCGGCCGCCCAGCACCACGCCGATCAGGTGGCGGTTGCCGCGGCGCATCGAGGTCACGAGATTGAAGCCGGAGGCGCGGGTGTAGCCGGTCTTGATGCCGTCCACGCCCTCGACACTACCGAGCAGATGATTGTGGTTCCGGATCGACTGTCCGTGCCAGTTGAACGTCGAGGTCGCAAAATAGCGATAGTAGCGCGGGAAGCGCTCCTGGATGGCGCGGCCGAGCGTGGCCTGGTCGCGCGCGGTCGTGACCTGCTCGTCGTTGGGAAGACCGTTGGCGTTGCGATAGACCGTCCTGGACATGCCGAGCGAGCGCGCCTTGCGCGTCATCATCTGGGCGAAGTCGTCCTCGTCGCCGCCGATCGCTTCCGCGATCACCACGGCTGCGTCGTTGGCCGAGCGGGTAACGAGACCCTTGATAGCGTCCTCGACACGAATGGTCTGGCCGGCACGCAGGTTCAGCTTGGTCGGATCCTGATCGGCGGCGTGCTGCGACACTGGCATCTCGGTGTCGAGCTTCATCTTGCCGGACTCGAGACGCTCGAACAGCAGATAGAGCGTCATGATCTTGGTCAGCGAGGCCGGATGGCGGATCCCGTCGGGGCTCGTTGCCTGGAGCACGGAGCCGGAATTGCCGTCGACGATGATCGACGCGAATTTCGGGCTGGAACTCTCGGACACATCGCGCTGCACGCGATGCTGCGCGTAATGGCGCCGCGCCTCGGCAGCATCGGTGGTGAAGATGACTGCGGTGGTGACCGTAAGAAGCCCGAAAACGCCAATCCGCGCCAAGCGCGAGGAAGACAAGTTTTTACGAAGCATGAAACCCCGTCCCCGTTTCTGACTTGATCACCGGCTCGTGAGGCGAAATTGTGCCCATGAGATCCGGGATCATTACCTGCTCAGGCTGCCCCTCCACAGGTGTTCGCCGCGGGGGAGGTTGGCCCTGAGCCGCTATTCTGGCTAAGGTGATGTTCTTCAACGGCTTTCGGCCGCTTGCGGAAGTTGAAGACGTCCAGGGAATCAAAGTACGGGGCCGCGGTTTCCAAAAGCTTAAGGAACCATTGCGGGAACCCCCGGGAATCTCCGCGAATTTGCATGCATTTTTGTGCGCCGCACAAGATTCTTGACTTTTTTGTGCGTTGCACTAATTGTGAGCAGAGTCAGGGAGCCGGGGCTTCCGACGAGAGCTAGGGAAAAGGATTCCGAATGTTCAAGGTTGAAGACTTTCAGGGCTACGGGAAAGAGCACTTCGAGCAGTACGTCGCCTCCGCGACCTCGATGCAGCACGGCCTTCAGGCGATCGCCAGCGCCTATGGCGACTACACCAAGAAGTCGTTCGAAGACACCAAGTCCTTCGTCGAGAAGCTTTCCGGTGTGAAGTCGCTGGACAAGGCCGTCGAAGCGCAGACCGATTTCGCCCGTTCCGCCTACGAGACCTTCGTCGCGGAATCGCAGAAGATCGCCGGCCTCTACAGCGATCTCGCCAAGCAGGCGTTCAAGCCGGTCGAGACCATCGTGTCGAAGTTCACGCCGGCCGCCAACTAACGTTTCCTGGGCGACCTGGAATCAAAAGCCCGGCTGAAGCAGCCGGGCTTTTTTGTGTCGCGGCGGGTCGGTCTTAGCGCGCCACGCGCAGCTTCGACAGCGACGTACCGATGTCCTTGAACACCGAGACGGTCTGATCTGCCTTCGTTACCAGATAGAACTTGTCGGTGCCGCTCGCGCAATATTGCAGCACGCTGGAGGTCGGGTCGCTGCCGGTGTTCACCTGCACCGTATAGATCGTGATGTTGCTGGGCTGAGCCTTGGCATTGTCGCACAGCTTCTTCTGCCGCGTGTCGATCTGCGAAGCGCTGCTGTACCAGCGGTTCTGCGTGTTCAGACCGTCGGAAAGGATCACGATCGCGTCCTTGTAGGTGTAGTTGGTGTCCTTGGCCGGCGCGTTCATGGGATCGCCGGTCGACAGCGTCATCCAGCCCCAGGCAAGGCCAATGCCCTGGTTGGTGTTACCGGTGGGCTTCATGTCGTCGATCCGGCCCTTGAGCGAGCTCCAGTCGTAGCTCAGCGGCATGATCGGCTGCAGATAGGACGAACTGCCTGTGTTGCAGTAGGAGTATTGTTCGGCCGGGAACAGCGTCCCCACATTGCCGCTCGTGGGCGTCGTGTTCTTGATGTCGTAATCCTGGTCGCGGTCGACCACGCACCCTGTCCAGGCATTATGGTTGGCCGGTGTCCACTTCCAATTGTTGCAGTTGTTGTTGCTGCCTGACGTGCAGCTCCAGCTGCCGTTCGCCGCGTCCCAATCGCTGAAATCAATCCAGTACTTGCTGGAATTGCTGTTGCCGACGTTGACGTCCTTGGCAAACGGAACGACCGAGATGTAGACGTCGCCGCTGGTCTTGGCGAGCGCGCTGAGCTGATCGACCAGGCTCTTCGCGGCGGTCTGCATCGCCGCCATCTTGCCGTCCTGCGCCATCGAACCGGTGTTGTCGAGCACCAAGGCCACACGCATGCGCACCAGGCCCCAGGCGCTGGTAGAATTGGCGCCGACGTCGAGCGTCGGGAAGCCGGCGACCTTCATGAAGGTGGTCGTGTAACTGCCGGTGCCGGTGACCTGGATCGTGGAGCCCATGCTGGTGCTCGCGGTGTAAGTGGCCGCGACGGTGACTGACGGCAGGGTGTTGGTGGCGGTGAACAGGGCCTTGAAATAGTCCTGCGCCTTGGTGCTGATTTGCGACGTCGTGATGGTGCCGGACGACAGATCCTTGGAGACCATCAGCGCAGTGGAATCGAGGGCCGACTGCATCGCGGAACGGGCCTGGACCGCGCGGCTGTAATCGACCGCAGCTCCGACGAAGGTCAAAACCGGGAGCAGCGCGATGGCGAAGATCACGGCGATATTGCCTTGTTCGGCCGCTCCGAACCGGGCGAGCTGTCGACCGATACGGCTGACGTGGGGCAGGCGAGACATGGCGATCCCCGAAAATCTTTGACTTTGCCGGTTTTCGCGCCACGCCATTGAACGCCCGGTAAATTCAACCGTAGAAAACCGAAGTATCCCGCGCGAAACCGTCGCAGCGGCGTCAACGGCCGGGTTCCTGGTCAACATCTTCTAAACGGGCGGGCGGAAGTTTTTGTCAAATCGGTCCGGATTGATTAACCTTGCCGAGGATCGCTCCGACCGAGAATCGGGGCCGCCGCGGCCGCATCGGCCGATCCGTCGCATGCTTGCGGCGAGCCGGGGGCAGGCCCATATTCGCTGAAGCCGATCTGGTTTGGACCGGATCGGTTGAAAGCGGCGATCCAACAAGGCGGCGCGCCTGCGCGAAGCTCCGAAGACGGGGCTGCGCGGTGAACCGTCATACGCTTCCGTGGGGAATTTGAACGCCTGAGCCATGCCGCAATTGTCTTCCAGACCAGAATTGTCCGCCGCCGCCCACGCTCCCCGGATGAGCAACGACGAGAACCGTCCCGGCGGTCCCTCCGCGCCAAACACGTCCGTCATCACCAAGGTCAAACCCAAGACCAAGCGGCCGAACCTGTACCGCGTGCTGATCCTGAACGACGATTACACGCCGATGGAATTCGTCGTTCACGTGCTGGAGAAATTCTTCCAGAAGGATGCCGAGGCCGCGACCAAGATCATGCTGCACGTCCATCATCATGGGATCGGGGAGTGCGGCGTGTTCACTTACGAGATCGCCGAGACCAAGGTGACGCAGGTGATGGATTTCGCCCGCAAGCACCAGCATCCGCTGCAATGCGTGATGGAAAAGAAGTAAGACACCTACGGCGCGTTCGAGGCCGGCTCTTGTGCATGTCGCAGTGTGATCGTCGCGTGAGGTCTGCGCGCGATGTTCGTTGCGGGCAAAACTACGGAATTCTGCACCGGCGCCGATCGCGCCCGAACCGGAACGGGTTTTGCATCAAAAAGTACCGCAGCTGTGCAGCCGCCTGAGTCGCGGAACCGGCCTTTCGCCGCGATCTTATATACCTATATGTGACAAAGGTTGTTGTTGCCTGACCGGTCGATGACGATCATGATGGTGGGGGCCATAGAGGACGCGAATGCCGACTTTTTCCCAAAGCCTTGAACAATCCCTGCATCGTGCACTGGCGATCGCAAACGAGCGTCATCACCAATACGCGACGCTCGAGCATCTTTTGCTCTCCCTGATCGACGACTCCGATGCAGCCGCCGTCATGCGCGCCTGTAGCGTCGACCTCGACAAGCTCCGCACGAGCCTCGTCAATTATCTTGAGACCGAATTCGAGAATCTGGTGACGGACGGCGCCGACGACGCCAAGCCGACTGCCGGCTTCCAGCGCGTGATCCAGCGCGCGGTGATCCACGTGCAGTCGTCCGGCCGCGAAGAGGTGACCGGCGCCAACGTGCTGATCGCGATCTTCGCCGAGCGCGAGAGTCATGCCGCGTATTTCCTGCAGGAGCAGGACATGACGCGCTACGACGCCGTCAACTACATCAGCCACGGCATCGCCAAGCGGCCGGGCGTCTCCGAGGCGCGCCCCGTGCGCGGTGTCGACGAGGAGACCGAGACCAAGGGCAGCGACGACGCCAAGAAGAAGGGCGAGGCGCTCGAGACCTATTGCGTCAACCTCAACAAGAAGGCGCGCGACGGCAAGATCGATCCGGTGATCGGACGCAATTCCGAGATCAACCGCGCGATCCAGGTGCTGTGCCGCCGGCAGAAGAACAATCCGCTGTTCGTGGGCGAGGCCGGTGTCGGCAAGACCGCGATCGCGGAAGGCCTTGCCAAGCGCATCGTCGACAGCGAGGTGCCGGAAGTTCTGGCCGCTGCGACCGTGTTCTCGCTCGACATGGGCACGCTGCTTGCCGGCACGCGTTATCGCGGCGACTTCGAAGAGCGCCTGAAGCAGGTGCTGAAGGAGCTCGAGGCGCATCCCAACGCCATCCTGTTCATCGACGAGATCCACACCGTGATTGGTGCGGGCGCGACGTCGGGCGGAGCGATGGACGCCTCGAACCTGCTCAAGCCGGCGCTTGCCTCGGGCACCATCCGCTGCATGGGCTCGACCACCTACAAGGAATATCGCCAGCACTTCGAGAAGGACCGTGCCCTGGTGCGGCGCTTCCAGAAGATCGACATCAACGAGCCGACGGTCGAGGACGCGATCGCGATCCTCAAGGGGCTAAAGCCTTACTTCGAGGACTACCACCGGCTGAAATACACCAATGAGGCGATCGAGGCCGCGGTGCAGCTCTCCTCGCGCTACATCCACGACCGCAAGCTGCCGGACAAGGCGATCGACGTGATCGACGAATCCGGTGCGGCGCAGATGCTGGTCGCCGAGAACAAGCGCAAGAAGACCATCGGCATCAAGGAGATCGAGACCACGATCGCCTCGATGGCGCGGATCCCGCCGAAGAGCGTGTCAAAGGACGACGCCGAGGTGCTCAAGCACCTCGAGCAGACCCTGAAGCGCACCGTGTTCGGTCAGGACAAGGCGATCGAGTCGCTCGCCGCTTCGATCAAGCTGGCGCGTGCCGGCCTGCGCGAGCCGGAGAAGCCGATCGGCTGCTATTTGTTCTCGGGCCCCACCGGCGTCGGCAAGACCGAGGTCGCAAAGCAACTCGCGGCGTCACTCGGCGTCGAGCTGCTGCGCTTCGACATGTCCGAATACATGGAGCGACACACCGTGTCGCGCCTGATCGGCGCGCCTCCCGGCTATGTCGGGTTCGACCAGGGTGGCCTGCTTACCGACGGCGTCGACCAGCATCCGCATTGCGTGGTGCTGCTCGACGAAATCGAGAAGGCGCATCCTGATCTCTACAATGTGCTGCTCCAGATCATGGACCACGGCCGGCTCACGGACCACAACGGCAAGCAGGTCAACTTCCGCAACGTGATCCTGATCATGACCACGAATGCCGGCGCGTCCGATCTCGCCAAGCAGGCGTTCGGCTTCACGCGCTCGAAGCGTGAAGGCGACGACCACGAGGCGATCAACCGGCAGTTCGCGCCGGAATTCCGCAACCGTCTCGATGCCGTCGTCTCGTTCAGCCATCTCAGCGTCGAGGTGATCGGCACGGTGGTCGAGAAGTTCGTGCTTCAACTCGAAGCGCAACTCGGCGATCGCGACGTCACCATCGAGTTGTCCGAACCCGCCAAGACCTGGCTGGTGAAGCATGGTTACGACGAGCAGATGGGCGCACGTCCCATGGCTCGCGTGATCCAGGAGCACATCAAGAAGCCGCTGGCAGACGAGGTGCTGTTCGGCAAGCTGAAGGGCGGCGGCCACGTCCGCGTCGTCCTCGTCAAGGACGAGGCCGACGAGACCAAGGACAAGATCGGCTTCGAGTTCGTCGAGGGTCCGGTTACGCCGAAGCAGGAGAAGCTCCCGGGCGCCCGCAAACGCCCGCCGGGCAAGTCCAAGCCGGGCGGTTCGAAAGGGCCGACCAAGGGTCCGCTGGTCAAAGCCTGATCTGCGCGCAATGAATTGAAAAGGCCGGCTGAAGAGCCGGCCTTTTTATTTGGAGGGCCACACTTCCTTAGGTAGGGGGCGCCGATGCCCTCGTGAGAGACGAAGCTTACTTTTCTTCCGCTGGCGGCGCAGCCGCAGCGGTAGGAGCGGGCTCGGCCCTCGGTTTCGCCTTGGGTCTCTTCGAAGGCCCCGCGACCACCTTTTGCGCCTCTCCGGTGACTCCCGCTGCGACGTTTTGAGTCGGAGAGAGGCGCGCTAATCGCCGCGCAGACGCTGATCGTCCTGCACGCGGACATGCTCGGCACCGCGCGCGCCCGCGGGCGACAGCCGCAACATGCTCAGCATGGCTCCGCAGAGCGCGAAGCCGACGCCGGTGAGCAGTGCGATCCTGGTTCCTTCGATCGGATAGCGACCGAGGAACAGCGCGACCAGCGCCGCGCCAGTGGTCTGGCCGAGCAGCCGCGCGGTGCCCAGCATGCCGCTCGCGCCGCCGGCGCGCTCGCGCGGAGCGGCGGCGATCATGGTGCGGTTGTTGGGGGTCTGGAACAGGCCGAAGCCGGCACCGGCGAGCGCCATCCGCCAGATCACGTCGAGCGGCGTCGGCGTCGCCGGCAGGAAGGCGAGCGTGCCGAGGCCGCACGCAAACAGCGTGAGCCCGATGCCGCCGAGTAGGCCGGCCGGATAATGCTCGACCAGGCGGCCGGCCAGCGGCGCCGCGAACGCCACAGCGATCGGCCATGGCGTGATCAGGAGGCCCATATGCACCGCCGAATAGCCGAAGCGGCTCTGGAGGTAGAACGGGATCGCAACGAAGGCCAGCATCTGCCCGCAGAACGAGGCGATCGAGGTCGCAATTGACAGCGCGAACACCGGGATGCGCAACAGGTCGACCGGCAGCAGCGGCGAAGCCACGTGGGTTTCGCGGTAGATCAGCAGCGCGCCGGCGACGATGGCGATGGCAAACTGCACGAGGCAGGTGATGGCGGCCTCGCCATGACCGACGCTGTCGACGGCCGCGATGCCGACGCCGAAGGTGATCGCGGAAAGACCTGCGCTTTGCCAGTCGAAGGAGTGGCTCGCAGCCTTGGTGTGAGGCAGGCTACGCAGGCCGAGGACGAGCGTCGCCACGCCGAGCGGGACGTTGATGGCGAACAGCCAGGGCCAGCTCCCGAATGCGAGGATGCCGGCGGCGATCGTCGGGCCGACCGCGGCCGAGAAGGCGACGACGAGGGCGTTGAGCCCGATGCCGCGGCCGAGTTGGCTGCGCGGGTAGGTGAAGCGCACCAGCGCCGCGTTGACGCTCATGATGCCGGCCGCGCCGAACCCCTGCACGATGCGTGCAATCGTGAGGAGCGGCAGCGTGTGCGCCAGCGCGCAGAAGGCCGACGCGAGCGTGAACAGCACCAGCCCCACCAGATAGACGCGGCGATAACCGACGATCTCGCCGAGCGAAGCCAATGGCAGCAGCGAGATCGTGATCGCGAGCTGGTAGCCGTTGACGATCCAGATCGAGAAGGCCGGGCTCGCGTCGAGGTCGGCCGCGATCGTCGGCAGCGCGACGTTGGCGATGGCGCTGTCGACGACCGCCATGATGATGCCGAGCGCAATCGTCAGCACCGCCTGGTTGCGCTGCGGCTGCGGCAGGCCGTCGGCATGCTCGATTGGGGCAGGCGACATGGTGGAGGCGCGCTTGATTCGAGCCGTGATACATCTCCGAATAGGAAATTGCGAGATGCATCGCAACCCGGCTGAAGACGGACGGTTCCTGCACCGGGAGCGGGTCTCCCGGCGGCGAGACCTGGGCAGGACGGCTTTCGCAGCCTGCCAGCCGATTTCGCGTGTCCGAAGGTGTCTACACCGGCGGCGGATTGCGGTCGGTGAAGGTCGTGCGCTGGTGCCAGTACGGATAGGGCAGGGTCACCTTGCTCGCGGCATCGAGCTTTGCGATCTGATCCGTGGTCAAGGACCATCCGACCGCGCCGAGATTTTCGCGAAGCTGCGTCTCGTTGCGCGCGCCGATGATCAGCGTCGAGACTGTCGGACGCTGCAGCAGCCAGTTCAACGCGATCTGCGAGACGCTCTTGCCCGTTTCCTTCGCGACCTCGTCGATGGCCTCGACGACACGATAGACGTGCTCGTCCGGCACCGGCGGGCCGAACTCGGCCGTCTTGGGCAGGCGGCTTACGTCAGGCTTTGGCTGGCCGCGGCGGATCTTTCCGGTGAGGCGTCCCCATCCGAGCGGCGACCAGACCACGGCGCCGAGCCCCTGGTCGAGGCCGAGCGGCATCAGCTCCCATTCGTAGTCGCGCCCGATCAGTGAATAGTAGGTCTGGTTGGCGACATAGCGCGGAAAGCCGTGCTTGTCGGCGACGCCAAGCGACTTCATCAGGTGCCAGCCGGAGAAGTTCGAGACGCCGACGTAGCGGATCTTGCCGGCGCGCACGAGCCCATCGAGGGTCGCAAGCACCTCTTCAGGCAGGGTGAAGGCGTCGAAGCCGTGAAGCTGGAACAGGTCGATGTAATCGGTGCCGAGCCGGCTCAGCGAAGCATCGATGGCCGCGAGCAGATGTTGCCGTGACGATCCGATGTCGTTGGGGCCGTCGCCGAAGCGGAACGTTGCCTTGGTCGAGATCAAAACCTTGTCGCGGCGGCCTTTGATGGCCTCGCCGAGAACGCGCTCGGACTCGCCGAGCGAGTAGACGTTCGCGGTGTCGAACATCGACACTCCGGCATCGAGGCAGATATCCAGAAGGCGCCGCGCTTCGGCTGCGTCAGTCGTGCCCCACGCAGCGAGGCGGCCAACGCCGCCGAAGGTGCCGGTCCCAAGACTCAAGGCGGGCACCATGAGGCCTGAGCGGCCCAAGCGTCGGTATTCCATCGATATGCTCCTCGGCTGGCCGCTGGTTGAACGGTGCGGCCTTGGTGCCGAATGGTAGTGCAAGCAGGCGCCGTGTCCTATTCCACGCCCACATACCGGCCTTGCTTGGGAGCGGCCCTAGTCGTGCAGACGCATGTCGTCGAAGGCTGCGTCAGTCACGCGCGCGCCGGTCGTCGTCGCCGGAAGCCGAGCCTCGCTCCACGTTACAGGTGAGGGAAGGCAGCCGGCGTCACTCTCGCGCGCGCCTGCCGCGGCAAGAGCGTCAGGGTCCAGCCCACCACGACCAGCACCGCGAGCCGGATCGCGATGACGCCCAGCAAGACCTCCGATCCGCTTGTGTTGGCGTGAGTCCTCATGTGCGCTAGCCTGATCCCGGCGGCAGCACCTGACAATCTGGAATTCACGAGCATTGCCTTCGCCTGAAGCGAAGGCTCCGGCGAATGGCTACCCGGATGTCAATGCCGCAATTGGCTCTGTCTGAAGTCGCGCGGCGACATCCCGAAATGCTCGCGGAAGACGCGACCGAAATGGGAGAGGTCGTTGAAGCCCCAGGCAAAGGCGATCTCGCTGATGTGGCGGTGGGCGAGCACGGGCGAGGCGAGGTCGCGCCTGCATTGAGCGACGCGCTCACCGAGGAGGTAGCGCTGGAACGAGGTGTCCTCGTCGGCGAGGAGATCGTTGACGTAGCGGGAGGAGATGCCGAGCGCCGCTGCGGTCTCGGACAGCGAGAGGTCGGGATCGGCAAGGTAAGCCCGGATATGCGCTTTCAGCCGGTAGAGCAGGGCGGAGCGATGGGTCGAGGACGGCAGCGGCGTCTGGCCTAGCCGCTCACCCAGCGCCATCGCCAGGACGTCGACCGCCTGTTCCGACAGAGCAGCGGCGTGGAGCGGATCGATCTGATCCGCGCTCTGGCAAAGACGGTAGATGAAATCGTAGGCGATCCTTTGCAGCGGCGAGTCCGGTCCGAAAGTGCTGGCGGTAAGGGCTTCGGTCGCGCCGAGCCGGCGCTGCAGCATCTCGCGCGGCACCTTGAAGATGGTCTGCGTGAACGTGCCGTCGAATTTCAGCTCGTAGGGACGGGTGGTGTCGTAGAGCGCAAACTCTCCCGGATGCACCACGGCCTCGCGGCCGTCCTGCACCACGCCGCCGGCGCCGCGATTGCCGAGCGCGATCAGGATGAAATCTTGATCCGAGCGCGCGATGCGAGAGGGCGTGCGCAACACGTGCTGACGATCGGAACAGACCTCGGAGCATTCCGCCTTGCCCAGCGGCGCCCGGGTGACCGAGCCGCGAAAGGCGCTGCCAAGGTCGGACTTGCAGTCGAGCCCGACGAAGACGTCGCAGACGATATCCTGCCAGAGCGCAAGCCGGCGGTGGCCGGGGCTGTCGTCCGTGGTGAACTGGATTGGCATCTGCAGAGCCTCCCTTTCACATCCCGTAAAATCGCATGTTGCGCGGATCGCGCCTGACCGAGGCAAATCCCGTACCGCCGTTCCAGTCGAGTTTTCGTGCCGGGGCGGTCGAGCGGGCCTGGTCCGGCTCTGGCCCAATAGACTGCATCGGACGTAGCTTCCGATCAACCGGCAAGGGAGGCGGGAATGGGCATCCAACATCCGAAATACAAGGTCGCGGTGGTGCAGGCAGCGCCCGCCTGGCTCGACCTCGATGCCTCGATCGACAAATCGATCGCCCTGATCAGGGACGCCGCCGAGAAGGGCGCCAAGCTGATCGCCTTTCCGGAGGCCTTCATCCCCGGCTACCCCTGGCACATCTGGATGGATTCGCCGGCTTGGGCGATCGGTCGCGGCTTCGTGCAGCGCTATTTCGACAATTCGCTGTCCTACGACAGCCCGCAGTCCGAGCGGCTGCGCGACGCTGTACGCAAGGCCAAGCTCACCGCCGTGTTCGGCCTGTCAGAGCGTGACGGCGGCAGTCTTTACCTGGCGCAATGGCTGATCGGGCCGGATGGCGAGACCATCGCAAAGCGCCGCAAGCTGCGGCCGACCCATGCCGAGCGCACGGTCTATGGCGAGGGCGACGGCAGCGATCTCGCCGTGCATGCGCGGCCCGACATCGGCCGTATCGGCGCGCTGTGCTGCTGGGAGCATCTCCAGCCGCTGTCGAAGTATGCGATGTATGCCCAGAACGAGCAGGTGCATGTCGCGGCCTGGCCGAGTTTTTCGCTCTACGATCCTTTCGCGCCAGCGCTCGGCGCCGAGGTCAACAACGCCGCTTCGCGCGTCTACGCGGTGGAAGGATCCTGCTTCGTGCTCGCGCCTTGCGCGACGGTCTCGCAAGCCATGATCGACGAACTCTGCGATCGGCCGGACAAGCACGCGCTGCTGCATGCCGGCGGTGGCTTTGCTGCGATCTATGGCCCTGACGGGAGCCAGATCGGCGACAAGCTCGCGCCGGACCAGGAAGGGCTGTTGATCGCCGAAATCGATCTCGGCGCCATCGGTGTCGCCAAGAACGCCGCTGATCCCGCCGGGCACTATTCGCGGCCCGACGTGACGCGGCTCCTGCTCAACAAGAAGCGATACCAGCGCGTCGAGCAGTTTGCGCTGCCGGTCGACAGCGTCGAGCCCACCGACATTGCCGCGGCGGCGAGCTGATCGTCGGGATCGAGGGAGGGACACGATCATGGAATCCGCAATTCCTCTGCATCTCGAGACCCCGCGCACGCGCAACAAGCGTGTGCCGGACGATTACCAGCCGCCATATCCGTCCTTCGTGGCGCGCTACAAGCCCGCCGTGAGCCGCGTGTTGATGGCCTATTTCGGCGTTCAATATCGTGGCGCGGCGCCGGCGGTCGCGACGGACGCGCTCGCCGAAATCGCGGAGCGCTTTGCGGCGGAAGACGGTCCCTCGCATTGGGACCGCGCGCAATATGTCGATCAGGCCGGCTACGAGAACGTCGTCTCAGTGGCCTATTGGGACAACATCGCGCGCTTCGACGCCTGGTTCGGACCGGCGCGCGAGGCCTGGACCGGGAAGCGGCTCGAGAGCGTCGGCACCTTCATCGAGGTGCTGCGCCCCACGGTGGCGCGGCACGAGACGCTGTTCTCCTCGCTCGACCGGCCCGAGGGCGTTGCGGTGATTGCGCAGGGCATGAGCGGCGAGGTGCAGGAGCACGCCTATTGGGGCGGCATGCGCGACCGCATCCCGCTGTCGCAGACCGATCCGATGTCGCCGGGCGGCAATCCCGAGCTGATCCGCGACGGCGCGCGGCTGCGCGTGAAGGCGCACGACAATCTCTGCCTGATCCGGTCAGGACAGGATTGGAGCGATACCGAGACCTCGGAGCGAAAGCTCTATCTCGACGACGTCGAGCCGGTGTTGCGCGAGGGGATGGATTTCTTGCGCCATGACGGTCTTGGCATCGGCTGCTACGCCAACCGCTACATGCGCGTGCTTGCAGCCGACGGGAACGCGAGCGAAAAGTCCTACGGCCAAAGCTGGTGGAAGAGCCTGGCTGCGCTGGAACGGTGGGCGGAATCGCATCCGACCCACGTCAAGATCTTCGGCGCGGCGATGAAATATCTGTCGACGCTCGGGCCATCGGCAAAATTGCGGCTCTATCACGAGGTCACTGTGGCCGCGGCGGACGAGCAGTTCTTCGAATATCTGAACTGCCACGCCAAGACCGGCATGCTGGCGGCGGTGGAGACCGTCAGTGCCTAGAACTTAGGCCACGCAGTGAGTGAGCAGCTCGGGATGCGCAGCGCATATGTGATGCGCGCCGGCGTCCCGCAGCTCGGCCTCGCTGCCATAGCCATACAGCACGCCGATCGCCGTCATGCCATTGGTGAGAGCGCCGACCACGTCGTGGCTGCGGTCGCCGATCATGATCGCGCTGGCGGGATCGACCTTGGCTTCGTCGAGCGCGTAGCGCAGCAGGTCGCGCTTGTCGACGCGGGTGCCGTCGAGCTCGGAGCCGAACACGCGCTCGAAATACGGTTTTAGTCCAAAATGCTCGACGATGCGGATGGCGTAGACCGCGGGCTTGCTGGTCGCCACGAACATGCGCGGTGTCGTTGCGGCAAGCGTTGTCAGGGTGTCCATGATGCCGGCATAGGCCTCGTTCTCGAACAGGCCGACATCGCTGAAGCGCTCGCGATAGAGCAGCAGCGCCCGGTCGGCGAGTTCCGCGCTGCCGGTGAGCTTTTCCAGGCTGGCGTGCAGCGGCGGGCCGATGCACCAGGTCAGCTCGTCCTCGCTCGGCACCGCCACGTTCAGCCGCTCCAGGGCGTACTGGATGGAGCGTGTGATCCCGGGTTTTGGGTTGGTCAGCGTGCCGTCGAGATCGAAATAGATTGTAACCATGTTGCCGCGCCTGGGTTGATACCGCCATCTATTGCTTGACCTAAACGAGGCCGCGGACCAAGGCAACGCGCAACAATTGTCACGCCGACATCCGCCTTCTTGATATTGCGTATCCCTAAAAGCTCGCTATTCGCGGGAGGGACGCGTAGAGTCGCGCCATCACCGCCCTTCCATTGGCATCAACCGGTGACTGAGGGTCACCAGTGCTCCCGCCGACTGAGCAGGAGCGTGTATGGCTGGATTTCGTCTGGTCGACTGGATCCGCCGGAGAGCGCTTCTTGTCGCGTTGATGCTGGGCACACTGTCGCAAGGCGCTGTCGCGGCAGGACCGGACTGCCGCGCGATCGAAAGCACGAGCGAACGTCTCGCCTGCTACGATGCTGCATTTCCTCCGAAGGAGAAAAAGCCCGCTGCTGCGGAGAACGATGCGTCCCGTAGTGCCTACAAGGACCCGTTCGTTGCGGAAGAGGCCAAAACCGCAGCGAAGCTGAAGAACATCTGCCGCGGCTGTTGAGGGTTGCTTGTTCGCCGTGTTCTCGTCGACCGGCGATTCCGGACTAGGATCGAGACAATTTTTTGGGAGAGGCCGGATGAGCGAGCGACTTGAAACTCTGCAGAAGGCCCGTGATCGCATGATCGAGGACAGGGACGCGCATGCGAAAGTGCTGGCCGCTCCCTTTGTGCGCGAGACGGCCGAGCGAGCGCGCAACAAGTTTATCGAGATCCAGGCGCTGATCGATGCCCTCGACCGCGCCATCCGGGGCGAATTCCCGGTTCCGGTCAAAACCTAGGGCGATAAGCAGCGACACCAGCGGAGCGTTCATCGCAGATGCCGCTACAGCTTCCTCATTGCTGTCTCGCCCATTCAACGATTGCGGTCGCTTCCGCGCCTGCCTGGGTTTCCCAGGCGGCGATCGCGTCCTTTGCTGCCTTCCGCAGCTCCGTGACAAGGAACGCAGGCGCCGGCTCGGCGATATGGACGCCATTGTCCCGCATGCGCGTATAATTTTCGGATGTGCGATGGGCGAGCAGCGCAAACTGGCTTTGCTCCGTCTCGGCCGCAGCAGCCAGCACCTCGCGCTGCATCGGCTCGGACAGTTCGGCAAATGCGTCGCTGCGGACGAAGGCGATCGAGATCGGCATCGCGTAGTTGATGGCCGTGAAATGCGGCAGGAAGTCCCACAGTTTGCGCCCCGCGCCGCCGTCGCCGGAGGTGAGGAAGGCATTCAGCCGGTGCTCCCTCAGTCCGGCAAGTGCTGCGTCCATCGGCAGGAATTGCGCGTTCGCGCCGGCCGCGCGCATGACCTCGCTGGAATTGGCATCGTAGGCCCGCAAGTTCAGTTTCGGCAGATCGTCGGCACTGTCGAGCGACCGTTCCGACCAGAGGCCCGTGGCCGGCCAGATCGTCAGATAGAGCAGCTTGAGGCCGCGCGCAGCGAGCGCCTTCTCATAGAGCGGGCGCGCCCGCAAATTGCTGGCGCGGGCGATTTCGACCGATTGCACGAGAAAGGGCAGGGTGGACAATCCGAGCACAGGGTCGAGGCCCGAGAGCGCGCCCGCGAAGGCATCGCCGCCCGCGATCCGGCCGTCCAGCGCAGCGCGCGGCATCTCGCCTGAGTTGATCTTGAGCTCGTTGTCGAAAGCGTTGGTCACGGTCACGAAACCGTGGGTGCGCTCGGAGATGCGGCTGGCGAAGGTCGTCAGCCCGATCCCGGAGATGTTATTCTCAGGATATTCCGTGGTCATCCGCCATTTGACCTGCGCGGCGGCTGGCGCGACGCTCAGGATGAGTGCGGCGAGGGCAAGGATCGCGCGGATCCGTTTGGCGGGATATCGCATTGAGAAAAGCAGGTCAGGCAGCATATATTGGCAACTCGTCGAACCATGGCACGATGCCACAACATGGCAGATCATCTTGTTGCACGCCGCGCCGGCGCGCGCCATCACCATGCCTGCACGAGATGGGTGCAGATTGCGTTGTGCATCATCACCACACTGCTTGTCTCGGCGACACGGGTCGCAGCATGGGACAGCTCGCCTGCAAAGACTGACGTCGCCGTCCCCAGCGTCGAGGAACTCGCGACGCCGCCGGCTAAGTCCGGCGATGCGCGCGAGAGTGACACGCGGGAGTCGATCTGCCTGATTATCGAGGCCGCTGCGCGCGATGCCAATCTGCCGCTGGAGTTCTTTGCCCGCGTGATCTGGCAGGAGAGCCGCTTCCAGGCTGATGCGGTGGGGCCGATGACGCGCAGCGGCGAGCACGCGCAGGGGATCGCGCAATTCATGCCGGGCACCGCGAGCGAGCGAGGACTGCTCAATCCCTTCAATCCGGTGCAGGCGCTGCCGAAGTCGGCGGAATTTCTGAACGAGCTGCGCAATCAGTTCGGCAATCTCGGCTTGGCGGCCGCCGCCTACAATGCCGGCCCGCGCCGGGTCCAGGAATGGCTCGCCGGCACCGGTCCGATGCCGGACCAGACGCGCAACTACGTCTTCGCCATTACCGGCACGAGCGTCGATGCATGGGCCAAGGCCGGCAGCACCGGCAAGGGCCCGCCGAGCTCGCCGCCGACGAGCTGCCGCGATCTGATGGTGCTCCTGAAGCGCGCGCCAAATGCCTTCGTCGCCGAGCTCGAGCAGCATGTGGAGCTCGCGGCCGCAAAGATCTGGGGCGTGCAGCTCGCCGCCGGCTTCGACCGCAACCGGGCGCTGGCGATGTATTCCCGCGCGGTCACGCGGCTAAGCGACGTGATCGGCGAACGTGATCCGAGCCTGCTGAGCTCGGTGATGCGCAGCCGCGGCACGCGCGCGTTCTACCAGGTGCGCATCGGCGCCGATACGCGGAGCGAGGCGGATGAACTCTGCGGTCGCATCCGCAAGGCCGGCGGGGCGTGCTTCGTGCTGAAGAACCGCGGCGTGAGCGGGTAGGGGCATCTGTCCCAGCGTGCATGCCAGCCCCGCCGCGCGCTTTCTTGACGCGAGGCGCCGCATTGCCCGTTATGCAGGCACGATTCCTCATCCGTCCAAGACTCCCGTGGCGCTTCCTCCGCTCGATTCACCTCAATGGCAAAGTCCCTGGCGCGCCTTTGCGTGGGGACTGCGCTCGATCACGCAGACGATCCTCACCCTCGTCCTGTTCGCGACCTATCTCGGCATTGGTGCGCTCGCCCACGATAGCCATTTCAGCCTGCTATGGGCGCTTTGCTCGACGCTGTTCGTCTGGGCGGGACCGGCGCAGATCATCCTGATCACCACGCTCGGCTCTGGCGCGACCGTCATCCAGTCGGCGATCGCAGTCACGGTCAGCGCCGTCCGCCTGTTTCCGATGGTGGTCTCGGTGCTGCCGCTGATGCGCACGCCGACGACAAAACGGCGCGAGCTGTTTTTCGCGGCGCATCTCACCGCGGTGACACTGTGGGTCGAATGCCATCGCTTCCTGCCGCAGGTGCCGCGTGAGCGCCGGATCGCCTTTGTCAACGGACTTGGCTTCGGTCTCGTCTCGGTGTGTCTCACCGCCAACACGGTCGGCTATTTCCTCGCTGCAAATCTGACGCAGACGCTGGGCGCCGCGATCCTGCTGCTGACGCCGCTGTCCTTCCTGTTCTCGACCGCACGCAATAGCCGCGAGGTCGCCGACGGCGTCGCGCTGGCGCTCGGGGTTCTGCTCTATCCGCTGGCCGCGAAGATGAACTCCGGCCTCGACATCCTCGTCAGCGGCCTCGTGGCCGGCACGATTGCCTATGGCGTGCATTGGTGGCGCGAGGTGCGCGCATGAGCTTTGCACAGCTCATCGGCGACTGGCACGCGCTCGCCGTGCTGTTCGTCGCTGGCGTTGTTCCCAACCAGATATGGCGCATGCTCGGCCTGTGGTTCGGCGGCGGCATCGACGAGGGCTCCGAGCTTCTGGTCTGGGTACGGGCGGTCGCCACCGCGATCCTGGCCGGCGTCATCGCCCAGATCGTGGTCGAGCCGCCCGGGGCGCTTGCGAGCGTGCCGGATGCCTTGCGCTACGGTGCGGTCGGCGCCGGCCTCATCGTCTTCCTGCTGACCCGCCGCTCGATCTTCGCCGGCGTGGTCGCGGGCGAAGTCTTCATGCTGGCCGGTACGTGGTGGTTGGGCTAAAACCGCCGGCGAACAGCAGGGAATAGGAAATATGGTTCGCGAAAACGAGCTCCGCGAAGGCGAAGTCTCCATCGAGCTGCCGTCGACGCAGGATGCAGGCCTCGTCTTCATCGGCCGCATCCGCACGCCCTGGACCTCGCGGCTGGAGACCCCGCGGCAAGGCCGGCATGACGGCCCTATATGCCGGCTCGAGATCTTCGAACCGTTCGTGCCGGCGATCAAGGGCGTCGATTTTTACAGCAATCTCGAAGTGCTCTACTGGCTCGACCAGTCGCGCCGCGACATCGTCCTGCAAAGCCCGAAGAACAACGAGAAGACCCGGGGCGCCTTCTCGCTGCGCTCGCCGGTCCGGCCCAATCCGATCGGCACGTCGATCGTGAAGCTCGTCGGCATCGAGGGCAATGCGATTCTGGTGCGTGGACTCGATTGCATCGACAACACGCCGCTGATCGACATCAAGCCCGATCGTTGCGAGTTCACCCCGCTGGCCGCACCGCAGCCGGCGGATTTTCAGACGGAGTGAAGGCGCTTCGCTCCATCCGCGCATTGCGAGGAGCTCTTGCGACGAAGATTCCATGGGGAGTGGATAGCGACCAAGTCTGAGGCCAGACTGAGGTTGCAATACCACCCAACCTGGAGACGACGATGTTGCTCGA
>NZ_JBEPQV010000025.1:0-124387 GCF_040548035.1 Bradyrhizobium sp. LB8.2
CGCCGCCGCGTCGATCTCGGGCCTCTATCTATCGACCGACGCAACGATCACGACTGGAGATACGCTACTGACGACCGTGGCCTCGCCAGGGCTGTCGGCGAACGGGGCGATGGGCTATTTCGATCACCAGACGATCTCGCTGGGGCTGCCAGCCAATCTGGCGCCTGGCACCTATTACATCGGCGGAATCGCGGACTACAATAATGCGATTTCGGAGAGCAACGAGGCCAACAACAATCACAATGTTACGCAAATTTCTGTTATTGCCGCATCGTCTCAGGTGCAGGACACGACTGGCGGCAGGGGGGACAACCCCGACTCCGGATTTCATTTTGTCGACCCGACAGGACACTTCATTATAGTCTGACCTCTTCGGGGGCCGATGACGGGTGATGGTCGCGGTTGTTGCCCCGACCCAACTGCGATGACCAACGGGTGGCCGAGCTATGTCTCTGATCTATCGTTGATATGCAGCTTGAGAGCCGAATGAACGTCCCCGGCCGCCTTCGCCGCCTCATTCATGGCTGGTCTGCGAATGTCGTCCAGATGCTGCTTGCCCTGACCCAGCAGCTCGTTCTGATTCCGGCGTTTTTGCATTTCTGGAGCAGTGACACACTTGCGGCCTGGCTCGCGCTGTATGCGGCCGGAAGCCTCGTTGTCGTCGCCGATGCCGGCCTGCAGCTTCGTGCCATCAACCGCTTTCTCGCGTTCAAGGCCTGCGTCGATTCCGACGGACGCACGGCAACTTTCTACGCGCGCATGATGCGGCTCTATCTGGGGATCGTCCTGGGACTCAGTGTCCTGCTGATTGCGGGTACCGAGCTGTTCCCGCCGGCGGCAGTCCTCGGGTTTCACGAAACGCCGAGCTTCAATGTCGCGATGATCGTCATCACTGTCGGCACGCTGCTCGCTCTGCCGGCCAATCTCGTCTCGGGGCTCTATCGCGTGCGCGGCAAATACAGTCGCGCGGTGTGGTCGCAGAATGTCGCGCTGCTAGTTGGACAGATCGGACAGTTCATCGCGGTTGCATGGCTCGGGAGCCTGCTTGCGGTCGCGATCACTTTCGTCGCGACGCAGATTCTGTTCGCGTTGTTCCTGACCGTCTACGACGCCCCGCGCCAGTTGCCATTCCTGGGGCGGGGACGCGCGGTCACCTCACGGTCCTGGCTATGGAATGCCGGGCAATTCCGTCTTGCGCTGCCATTCGCCGTGGCCAATCTGACGGAGATCGCGCTCGCCAATGCGCCGATGCTGCTGGTCAGCGCGATGGTTGCCGATCGCGTGGCGGTCGTGCAATGGGGCTTGATCCGCGTGATCTCGAGCTTCCTGCGCGGCATCAGCATCCAGATGACATTGCCCATCGGCGCTGAGCTCGGCCACGATTTTGCGATCGGCGACTTGGTACGGCTGCGCGGCCTCTACGCCTTCGGATCGCTGTTCATCACCGCGATGGCCAGCTTGATCGTCGGCGGGTTGCTGCCGTTCTGGCCGGATTTCTTTACATTGTGGACGCATGGCAGTATTCCGAACGACGCTGCGCTCACCGTCACGCTGCTGATAGGTTCGGCTGTCGTTGCGCCTTCCCTGATGGCCCTTAGTTTCGCCAATCACAGCAATCGTGGT
Source organism: Bradyrhizobium sp. LB8.2 (assembly GCF_040548035.1). NCBI lineage: Bacteria > Pseudomonadati > Pseudomonadota > Alphaproteobacteria > Hyphomicrobiales > Nitrobacteraceae > Bradyrhizobium > Bradyrhizobium sp. LB8.2. Next base: position 1,624 of record NZ_JBEPQV010000025.1, read on the forward strand.
AATCTCCTGGTGCGGACCAAGGGAGTACAGCTGGGAGTTTTCCTGGTGTTGTCGGCCGTGCTGATTCCCCGGCTCGGTCCGCTCGGTGCCGCAATCGCGATCGTTGCGAGCGACCTGCTTACCCAGTTCGGAATCCTGACGCTCGTGATCGTCTACCAGACGCTAAGCCATCCGGTCCGCCACGTGGTGGTCCTGATCTCAACCATGGCGACGATCGTGCTCGGCGGATGGGGTCTCGGCGCAGCAATCCGGGATGTCGTGCCGGGGGCGGGGCTGCTGCCTTTCATCGCGGAGTGTGCGATCTGGCTGGTCGTCGTTGCCATCGCGGCCAGTCCGCTTCTGATGGAGCGGGTGCGTGCGCGGGTGCTGGCGGCGGTGCCGAACTGATTTAGCACATCCGGCCAATCGTCTTTCCTGCTCCCGTGGAAGTCAGTAGATCTGGGGATAGCAGCGGTATCGCAGCCGCATCAGCTTCCGGGCGAGCTGGCGATGACCCTCGTCAATCCGCTCGGCAAAAAAAGCGAGCCGCTCCTTGCCGGCCGCGGCGAGCCGGCTGCGCTCCTCCGCCGAGCCGACCTTGACGATGGCCTCGGCCAGCGATGCGGGATCGTCGTAGTCGAACAGGATTGCGGCATCGCCGGCTTGCGCCTTCAATGCTTCCGGATAGATTACGGGCGTTCCGACCGCCCAAGCTTCCAAGGGCGGGAGGTTGGTCGGGCCAAAATAGGTAGCCATCACCATCGCATTTGCTGCCCGATAGAGAGCGGCAAGCTCGGTGGAGGGGACGAAGCCGAGGAAACGGACGGAATCTTCAAGCTTATGATGGGTGACAAGCGCCTCGAAAGTAGATCGGGCACCAGGATCGGAGCCGCACAGCACCAGCGTATGCTTTCGCCCTTGATCTCTCAGGAGGCGCATCGCGAGCAGGATGGTCGCATGGTTCTTATGCGACCAAAATTGTGCAGGGTAAAACAGATAGCCTGGCTCCAAGCCATATCTGCCCAAAATCGCAGCATCCTGTTCCCGTGTTGCCTCGTCCGCGTTCGCTCGGGTCACGTAAGGTGATGGCGAAAGAGGAATGCAAACGGCATGGTCCAGCGCCATCGCATAACGGAAGCATAATTTTTCGATAAGCTCGTCGGCGTTTGTGATGACAAGGGCAGCTTTGGTGCAAGCGCTGCGCCAAACGATTTCCCGTCGCTCGAACTGGGCAAATTCGCGTACCTCGTCGAATTCCGGGCTGTCACGGTGGCAGCCGTCGAAGATTGTGATGATGAACGGCAGCTTGTAGAGCACCAGATTCCAGTTGGACGTCGTGGTGAAGTAGACGATGTCGACCCCGGCGTTCCTCAGTTTTCTCTCAAACGGCGCGCATGTGCGCATGGTGTATTGCAGGAGATCGAACGGTCCCAGATATTTGAGGAACAAGAACAGGCGGTCGAGCCAGTTGAGTTTCAGATACACGCCGGTGATGCCGAGGTCGGCAAGGATCGCAACGTTATCGCGCAGCGTCGTGAATACGGTAACCTCCAGGCCGACGGTCCTGGCCCAGTCGCGCATCCACATGATGTCGGTGAGCGACTGCTGGAAACCGCCGCCGACGTCGAGCGGAAGTTCGAGAAACACACCAATGTGATAGCGTTTCATCGTTCAGCGCCCGCTCTTGTTTGCGACTTCGGCAGCAAGGCGTGATGAGGCAATCGAAACCCGCTGGAGTTTGACGTCGTGCCGACTTTGAATGGACACCCGTAGTACGGTCGGTGACGATTCGTAAGAAGAGCACCTCGTCAAGCGATCCTCTTCGTCAATGAGTATTTGATCCACGCGAATACTCGATCTGATTTTCGACGCTTTGGGGTTGTGCGATCCAGCCCGAATTGAAGCGTCCTGTGCTTGGTCCGCTCGATGCCTGCTTGCTGAGAATGATCTAGATAAAGGTGTTCGCCGAATCTGAAATGATCAACGTCTGCCATCCGGGCCCTCAAACAAAAAAAGGCGCCATCAAAGTGACATGGCGTCTCTTATGCGCAGGCACTTTGGCTATTTTGATTCGTACCGTCAAGGGTGAGGGGACTCGCGACCTTCAGCTCACAAAGCGAAGAATGTCCTCAATCCGTCGCCTGAATGTATGGGTCGATAGTGTCCGCGCCTGTCCTGCGGCAGCAATTGCGCAGCGCTCGTCTTCGTTCCCGAGATAGCGGTCGATCAGCGTCAGACAGTCGTCAGCCGTATGCCAAGCCGCGACCTCGCTGCCCACATCAAACAGTGTGTGGAGATTGTCCTTGAAATCGGTCAGCAGGAACGTGCCGGCGCCGGTCGCCTCGAACAGCCGCGCGTTGCCGGCCTCGCGGCCAGCCTGGTCGATATGCGAATTAAGCGTCAGGCGCGAAGCCCGGAGCGCCTGGTACATCTCCACGCCCCAGACCTCGCCCTGGTAGCAGCGGTGCAGCGGCGACGAGGCGGGCAGGTTCTGCAGGCCGCTGCCGTAGAGCTTCATGTCGAATTTTCGCGCCACCGCTTCGAGTTGTGCCACCCGCTGCTGGTGATCGGCCGAAACCGCGCCGACGAAAGAAATGTCGACGCTGCGTTCAGGCGCGGGCGGAAGACGGTTGAGGATGTCCGGTTCAAAGGCCAGATGGACCACCTCGGACCTGACGCCAACGTCGCTAAGGGACTGAACGACCCGCAGAAGCTGCGAGATCATCAGATCATAGGCCGACCAATCCTCGCCGCGCGAGGGGACGATGCCGACCTGCCCGATCAGAGTCGGCCGCCCGATGCCCTTGATCCGCCGGGCCAGGCGTGCGTCGATGTGGAAGATGTCCTGATTTAGGACCAGGTCCGGCTTGAATTCCTCAATCTGCGCCAACAGGATCTCTTCCGCCTGCGCATCGAGCCGTGGGCTCAAGCCCACTTTTCGTGCCAGTGGCCTGAGGATCGGCTTGAATGGCGCGATCATGCGTTGAAGCGAGCCGGGGATCGCTCGCCGTTGAGCCTCGTTGCCCGGCTCCGGTGGCTGCTCGAAAGCAAGCCCGTGTTCGCGCGCCCAAGCTGCGCGCATCCAGGGATTGTTGATGTGAATGTCGGCGGCGACATGCCCAGCGGCCGCGAAGTTGCGTGAGTAGAAATCGGCAACGCCAAACAGGCTGGCATTGCGCGCCGCCATCTGCGTCGCGTAAGTCGCGCCGGCAAGATCGGGCGTGCGGCGGTACAGCCAGGTCAGGAAGCGTGGATAGTCGGCGTTGAGGATGAGGACACGCATCGCGTTAATCTGCTCGTTCGGTTGTGTCTCGCGGCATCACATACCACAGGAGAAACAACACGACGGCTCCATGAGTCAGCATCACAGTCGTGAACGGCACGTTCAGCAGGGTCTGCGGCAACAGTGCCGAGGATACGAGAACAATCCGCTGGGATGCGCCTGCGGACATGCCGTTGGCGATGGCGACGACGATACCGCATAAGAGTGCAGAGATCGGGGCAAGCAGCGGGCCGACGGACGCAACGCCTTCGGTGGCGAAGAGCGAGGCGTTCATGTAGCCGCCGATGCCAAACCAATTGTAAATGACGACTGCCAGTGGCTCCCGATAGGGGCAAGGCATGATTGGCTTCAAATAGCTGATCTGACAGAAGTGCGTCAGATCGTGAGTGAAAAAGAACGCGTTATAATAGTCCATCGCAAGCGAGGGCATGGTCACCATACGGAGGTTCAGGAGTTGGAAGACCGCCATCGCGAACCGCTCTGGGAATAGGCCCCACTGGTAAAGGCCGAACAGAACCAGACCCGCTGCAGTCGGGAGCAGGAGGGACAGGATGACGGTGAGCCGCAAGCTGATGAACCGCGTGACCACGAACATGAAAACAAGCCATGCGGGGGTAAAGAAGGCCTGCTTGCTCAATGTGATCGGATAGAACAGCAAAAGCAGGATGAGGACTGCGCCAGCCCACCAGAGTTTTCCATGCACTGCGTAGCATGCGAATGCGAACGGCAAGAGGGCCGTCATTGTGCCCCCAACCAAGTAGTTCACCAGTGTCGGTGCGGTCAAAGCTTCTCGATACGTGTAGATGTCTCCAAGCGAGACCAGCCTGAAGTTGTAATATGCTCCAACCGCAGCGACGGCAGCCCCAGTTAGAACGATGCAGCTCAATAGCCGCTCGAAAGTCTGCGTGGACAAATTTAGCAATCGCGGCAAGGTTGGCTGGCAGAGTGCCGGCAACAGGAATGCCGCGGCGGAGGCCGCCGCCGAGAGGCCGCTCAGGCGATGGTTGTAATCTAGCTCAGTGAAGTTGATTAGCCAGAGATAGCCGGCAATCATGACGAAGAGGTAGTAGCCGGCAAAATAGCCGAAGCTGAACCTGGCGCGGACGAACAAGACGGTCAGGACGGCGAACGCTGCGACCGTGGCAATCGCCGCGGGTAGCTTCTCGTTGTCGAAGAGAATGTGGTAGACCGGGTAGATCCGCGCGACGCAGATCAGCGAGATGCTGCCCAGGGCCAGATGGCACAGGATGAGCAGCGGTACGCCGCGATCGTTGCCGCGCAAACGAAATCCGTCCGCGGCCGTGTGATCCGTGAAGTCCGTGAGGGGCGCCATGTGGCGATTCGGATATCCCATTCGAGGAACGCAAGCAATGTCTGAGGTACGCCCGAATGGGGGTATGAACGGTCTGAAACCTTGATTTATTCGAGCTTTTGTTAATATTGGTCAGCCTGGCTGGTGCGCTCAAGACCTTTCGTCACGAGCCCATCAAGGGGAAAGATCGAAGTCTCATGGTTAGGTTCGGCCTGCTCGGATGCGGGCATATCGCCAAGCGTCATTCCGAACTCCTGGGTGGCGGTATTGTCGAAGGCGCTCGCTTAGTTGCGGTGTGCGATTCCGACCGTGCACGGGCTGACGCAATCGCCGCGAAGTTCAAGGTTTCCGCGTATGCCGATCACAACGAGATGCTCGCGCGCGACGACATTGACGCCGTCGCGGTACTCACGCCGAGCGGGAGGCATGGCGGGGTCTGGTGAAGCATCAACACGAGATCGAGGGCGTCAACAGCCGGCTCGATGGGATGCAGGCCGCGATCCTGGCGGCAAAGCTTCCGCATCTGGCCGCCTGGACCGAAGCGCGGCAGCGCGCTGCCGCAGTCTACGATGCTGGTCTCAACCAGATCGAAGGGGTGAGCGTACCGCAGGTCGCCCGGTCGCGATCACGTTTATCACCTCTACACTATCAGGCATCCGCGACGCGATGCGCTGGCGGCTCACCTCAACGCCAATGGCATGCAGACCGCGATCAACTATCCGACCGCGCTGCCGCTGCTTCAGGCCTATGCGCGATTCGGCCACACAGCGGCGCAATTTCCACATGCATGCCGAGACCAGACCAGCATCCTGTCGCTGCCGATGTTTGCCGAAATCACGCCGGCGCAGCAGGAGAGTGTGATTTGGCTCGTTCGCGAATTTGCATAGCCCCGGCTGCGCGTCTATCGCGCGAGATTTATTGATCTTTCTCAAAGACTTGTGCGCCGCGCGCGTTCGTACTTCGTGCGGAGGTTCCCGAGCCCGTTGTTGGCCTGTAGTGCATTCAAAACTGGCCTCCAGCGGCGGGAATGTTTAGAAGCGGCCGTGTCAGGTCGGCAGGCGGGGCGGGTGGCCCGTCCAGAGGGGAACAGGAACTTTGCAAAAAGTACTTTTGACGGGTGCGGGTGGGTTCATCGGATCGCACCTCGCCGAAGAGCTGGTCCGCCGCAATGTCGCGGTGCGCACGTTCGTGCACTACAACAGCGCGGGTTCGCACGGCTGGCTCGATTTCTCGTCGCCCGATATCCGCAAGGAGTTTGACGTCTTCGCGGGCAATATTTGCGACCCCAACGGCGTGCGCACGGCGATGAAGGGATGCGATGCCGTGCTGCATCTCGCCGCGCTGATTGCCATTCCCTATTCGTACCACTCGCCTGATACCTATGTGGAAGCCAACATCCGCGGCACCCTCAACGTTCTGCAGGCAGCGCGCGATCTTGGCGTCGAAAAGGTGATCCACACGTCGACCAGCGAGGTCTACGGCACTGCTCAATTCGTTCCGATCACCGAGGAGCATCCGCTGCAGGGCCAGTCGCCTTACTCCGCGACCAAGATCGGCGCTGACCAGCTTGCGTTGTCATTCGAGCGCTCGTTCGGTACGCCGGTGACCGTGGTGCGGCCCTTCAACACGTATGGCCCGCGGCAATCGGCCCGCGCTGTGATCCCGACCATCATCACCCAGATCGCGGCAGGCGCGCGCCAGATCAAGCTCGGCAGCATTCATCCGACCCGCGACTTCAACTTTGTCGCTGACACCGCCGCTGGCTTCCTGGCGGCACTCGAGTCCAAGGCCAGCATCGGCGAGGTCATCAATATCGGCAGCGCCTTCGAGATCTCGATCGGCGACACCGCGAACCTAATTGCTGAGCTGATGGGAGTCGAGATCGAGATTGAGCACGATGACGTTCGTGTGCGCCCCGAGCGCAGCGAGGTCGAGCGGCTCTGGGCCTCCAACGCCAAGGCGCTCAAGCTGCTCGGCTGGTCGCCGCGTTTCGGCGGCGTCGACGGCCTGCGCAAGGGTCTTGAACAGACCGTCGCCTGGTTCACCAAGCAGGACAATCTGTCCCGCTATCGCGTCAATACCTACACGTTGTGAGCATCATGAGCATGTCCTCCGCGCAAGCGAGCCCTAACCGTCCTGCCGTGCTTGACGTTAATCCGGTGCTCGACGCCGTCGATGCGGCGCTCGGCCCAGCCCAGCGTCCGGTCGAGCTGCACGAGCCGCGGTTCGGTGATCGCGAGCGCGAGTTGGTGCTCGACTGCATCGACACCAATTGGGTGTCGTCGGCCGGCAAATACGTCACTAGTTTCGAAGAAATGGTGGCGGAGGCGACTGGGTCGCGCCACGCTGTTGCGATCGTCAACGGCACCGCGGCGCTGCATGCGGCGTTGGTGCTGGAGGGCGTCGAGCCGAATGACGAGGTGCTGCTGCCCTCGATCACCTTCGTCGCCACTGCCAACGCCATCAGCCATGCCGGCGCCGTGCCTCACTTTGTCGATTCGACCTGGGACACGCTCGGGCTCGACCCGCGTGCGCTCGAGGCCCATCTCGATGCGGTCGCCGTGCAGCAGAACGGCGCCTGGGTGAACAGGCACACGGGCCGCCGACTTCGCGCCGTCGTTCCCGTGCACATTTTTGGACATCCCGTCGACATGGTCGCGCTCTGCGCAGTCGCTGCTCGTTACGGCCTCGTCATCGTCGAGGATGCGACCGAGTCGCTGGGCTCGCGCCTGAACGGCAAGGGCTGTGGCACGTTCGGCCATTCCGCGGTGCTGAGCTTCAACGGCAACAAGATTGTCACAACAGGTGGCGGCGGTATGATCGTGACCGACGATGAGGCGCATGCACGCCACGCCCGGCATTTCACGTCGACTGCAAAGAAAGCCCATGCTTGGGCGTTCGAGCACGACGAGATCGCATACAACTACCGCCTGCCCAACATCAATGCCGCGCTCGGCTGCGCGCAGATGGAACGGCTAGGGGGAATGGTCACGGCCAAGCGCGTCCTTGCTCGGCGGTATCTCGATGCGTTCAACGATTTCCCATGGGCGCGCATCTATCGTGAGCCGAAAGGGTCCGAGAGCAATTACTGGCTCAATACGCTGGTGCTCGACCGCGAATACGCCCCCGAGCGCGACCGCCTGCTTCAGGCCCTGCACGGCCACGGTATTCGTGCGCGCCCGCTATGGACGCCGATGCACCTGTTGCCGATGTACCGCGACTGTCCACGCGCAGCGCTCCCCGTCGCCGAAGATATGAATACCCGCTGCATCAACCTGCCGAGCAGTCCGTTCCTCGCCGAAAACGCGAACGAGCGCTGATGCCCCGGATCGTTTTCTTCACGATTCACAGCACGACGGCCTGGTGGAAGTACCTGGCCTCGCGCATGGAGTTTGCCGACGCGGTTGTGCTCAGCGATCTGCGCGACGACGGCGACTATTCGTTAGTCGACGACTTCTATCGTTTCATCGACCAGGGCGATGCCGCCGCCGCGGCGCTCGACCGCTTCGGCCAGGAGGGCTGCGCCGACATCATCCTGCGCTGTCGTGTGCTCAGGAGCATAGATCGCGATCTCGCGCTTAATATGATCGGCGGCATGGCGCAGGCCATCGAACAGGCTTTTGACACTCTTGGCCCCGAGTTGGTCGTGACCTTCACGATCGATCGCTACGTCATGGACGTGATGGCGCGCGTCGCGCGGCGGCGCGGTATCGACTTCCTGGAGATGACGACCTCGATCATCCCGGATCAGGTGATGTTGATGCGGCGCGGAAAGCCAGCCTGGCTGCGCGAGCCCTCCACGGAGGACATCGACGCGGCAGTCGGTCAGCTCTGCCGGGAAGATTTCGCGCCGGCTTATGTTCGCGACGCCCAGCGTTTTTCACTCGCCAGGTTCTGGTGGATTTTCGGGTATTACGCCCTGCGTGGCGCATATTTCAACCTCTGGCGCTTTCTCAAGCGCGACCGTTACAACTGCCACTATCTCGATGCGTCGAAGCGGCTCAAGCACAAGGTCCGCGTGCGCGACGTGGCCGTGCTTGGAATGCTCGATCATGGCTGGGACAGGCGGCTCGCCGAAGTGCCACGCGAGCGTCGGGTGTTCCTCGGGCTTCAGCTCTTCCCCGAAGCTTCGATGGATTACTGGCTCGAGGCGCAAAACATGCTCGCGCATGACGACGTCGTCGTACGCTATTGCGAGGTGCTCAGCCGCGTCGGCTACCGCATCTTCGTCAAGGACCATCCGCTGCAGTTCGGTTTCCGCCAGCGCGAGCTGTTCGAGCGCCTGGCGAAGCTGCCGTTCGTGGTGCTGGTGCCTTATGACGTGCCGGCGAATCTGCTGAACGCGAAATGCGCGGTGTCGGTGACGTTCACGGGCACCATTGGCTTCCAGGCGGCGCTGGCTGGGTTGTGCTCGATCGCGACCGAGCCGTACTACGCAACCGAGCGGCACTTTCTTCACGTCCGCGACACCAGCGAGGTCGATGGCATCGTTGACCGGCTGGCGCGGTGGCAATCCCCCGACGATCTCGACACGACCCGTCGGGCGATCATGCGGCACTTGGCGTCGATCAGCGTCGAAGGCGACTATTTCGGCTGGCGCAAGTTCGATCCGGGGAGCGAGGCCTTGCGGGCCTCGGTCGAGCCGCTGGCGCGTTCGCTGAACGCGCACCTGCCGCGATTCTTGAAATCCTGCAGAACTGCGGCCTGACGATCCCGTGGGACGCGCGCCTGTAACGGATGTCGATGGCCGGGCGTAGATGGAACAGCGCGATGCGATCTCGTCTGCTTGACCTCGCAACTCGGCCGGCGGTTATTGCCGCCGTCGCGGTCCTTATCTTGCGCGGTTTGACGCTTGGCAGCCGTTTTCTCCTGTCTGTGCTGCTGGCACGGATGCTCTCGCCGGAGGAGATGGGCAAGTACGGACTGATAACAGCGGTACTGGCGTTCGCACTGCTCGGCCTGGGGCTCGAGTTCTATTCCTACATGTATCGCGAGATGGTGCCATCGACGCCAGAAAGGCGGGTGCAGATTATCGCAGATGAGGCCGCACTGGGGGGGCTCACGTTTCTCGCCGTGGTAATCCTCTCGGCTCTGGCGGTCCTTGCGGGGGTGTTTCCGGCAAGGCTCGCTACCTGGTTTCTCTTGATCTTGTTGACCGAGCATATCTCGCTCGAGGCCACGCGCTTCCTCATCATCATGTCGCGACCGATTCGCGCCTATATCGTTGTTTTCCTTCGGGGTGCCGTATGGGTCTACGCCATCGCGATTCTGATGTTCACCGTGCCGTCGTCGCGCTCGTTCGAGACGGTCCTGGTCTGGTGGGGGCTCGGGGGAGCTAGTTCGATTCTCTTCACGGCGATCTCCCTGCGAGATCTGCCGTGGCGCAAACTCCGGAAGCGGCGGCCGGATTGGGCCTGGATTGGTCACGGCTTGCGCACCGCTGGTCCCTTCATGTTGACAGCAGCGGGAGCACTGGTCATCTCCTATGTCGACCGCTTCGTCATCGACGCGTTCGTCGGTCGCGATGCGCTCGGCGTCTACACGTTCTATTCGACGATCCTGATCGGCCTGCTGTCGCTGGGCGGCTCGGTGTCGCATCAGTTCCTGCCAAAAGTTATCGCGGGCTATGCCGCGGGCAGGGAGGCCTATCGCACGGCGTTGCGCTCGTTCTTCTGGTCGATGCTGGCGCTGGACTGCGTGACCATGATCCTTGCGGCCTTTGCAATGGGACCCATGCTCGCGCTGCTTGGGCTGTCCACCTACGCGACGAGCATCGGCGTGTTCTATGCCATGCTTCCAGGGATATTCCTGCGCATGCTGGCGGATGTCCCGTCCTATGCTCTCTACGCGGCGCGGTCGGACAAATATCTCATGATCTGCAATCTCGGTTCAGCCGCGGTGTCGACGCTGCTGAACGTGGCATTGGTTCCCGTGCTGGGCATCTACGGGGCACCGCTTGCCGGTGGAGTTGCCAGTGCTGTGCTGTTCCTCTCCCTGGTGGGGTTCGCAATCCGCAGGATGCGCGGGAGATTCGGGGAACGCTCTGCGACCGAATCCGTCGGCCTTCCCACCGATCCGGACATGCTCTATCCGTGAAAGACTGGCTCATGCGTCAGGGCAATCTCACTTCTAAACCCGAGGGGCGCCTCTTGGACGGAAGCATGCAGAAACGGTTCACTCCGTTGGTCGGCGCTCTCGCGTCGCCCGCGATTCTGATGACGGTGATCTGGCTCGGGACCCTCCTCGCCGTCGCCATCGGGCCGATCAACTATCCGGGACAGCCCTCCGCTGCGGTGCTGACGTTGGTCTCGCTGGGGCTGGCGATCTTTCTGCTGTCCTATCAGGGCGGCAAGCTCCTCTTCGATCGCGGGTTTGTGCTCCTGGCGCGTTCGCCGCGCCTTTCCGAGCCGGTTCTAAACAATGTCACCATGGCCGCATCGCTGTTCGGCATCATCGGCATTGCGCTGGTGGCGCTCGACCGCACCGTCCTCAGCGGCGTGAGCAACAGCAGCTATGCCGAGCTGCTGCGCTGTGCGCCCGGGCTGGTCGACACGATCGCGATCAAGCGCACGCCGCTGCTCTACGGCGGTTACGCGATGTTCTCCTTCGGTTTCGTCTCCATCGTGCTGTTTCTGCTGAAAGGCGAGGAAATCAGAGGCCGGGCGGCTGTGCTGGCGCAACTGTCCATCATCTCGCCGGTCGGGTATGCGCTGCTCTATTCGGGTCGGATGCCGATCCTGTTCGTTTTCGTCCTGGTCGCGATGACGATGATGGTACGCCTCCTACAGGGACGAACGCTGTTGCCCCTTGGCCACTATCTCGTGCTCAAGACCATCATCGCCGTGGGCTTGTTTGCGGTCTATTCGAGCTCGATCTGGACCAGCAGACAGAACTTCTGTATCCAGATGTCGCCTCTGATCTCTAAATTGCAACAGGAGATGACCCAGCGCAACGCGCCTGAGGCCGTTGCTTCGAGCGTATCAGGCGAACCCAACCAGCCCAAAGCCGCGGAGGCCATCACCGCAACCGAGCTCAACAAGCGGGTGGCCGAGGCGCGAGCGGTCGCGCCGACCGCGCCGTCAGCGCCCGACGCAAGCTCGACGGACGCTGTTCTGGCCATGCTGGAGCGCTGGGGTGTCAAGCCGCGCAGATATGTCACTTCGGCAATCGAATCCAGCCACATGTCGACGCACGGAGCCGTAACTGGCCTCGGCACCTATTTCTACCTGACTCATGGTGTGCGGACGGTCGACATGGTCTGGAAGGCGCGCCACGAGTTCACGCCCCAATGGGGCGTGTACGAGATCGGCGTGTTATCGCCTCTGCTGCGGATCTTCTTCCCGGAGAGCGATCAGCTAGCAATCATGGAGGCTGAGCAACGGGCGGCGTGGATCTACGGCTTCTACCCGAGCGCATGGGCTGCGGCCTTCATCGATTTCGGTCTTGTGGGCGCCATCATCTACGTCGCGATCTGGGGGGGGGTGGCCGGCTGGAGCGCGGCCGGAAGCCGGCATTCCGGTCTGATGACACCGTTGCTGCTGCTCGTGTTCGTGCTCGCCAGTGTCCTGCTCAGTCCGGTTCAGGGACCTCTCGGCATGGCCAATTCGGCCCTGGTGCTGGCGTCGATGCTGGTGACCGGACTAATGCTTGATCTGGCGACCCTGCCCGCGAGGGTGTAGCAGGCTGAGGCAAACTCTAGGCCAACGAGCCTGCGACCTGATATCAGCGTGCGGAGGTGTTGCGCAGCCACGCGACGGTCGCCGCGACGCCTTGCTCCATGTCGAAGGGAAGCGGGCCGCAGACCGCTGCGGTCGGCGCGAGATCGAATTGATATTGCGTGAGAACGTTGTTGAGGCGGAACGAATTGAAGGGAAACCGCTTCAACCCGATCGCGTTTGCCGCATCACCGCAGTGTGCCAGCGCGCGTGCGACGCTGTTCGGTAGATGCGGGATCGGCCGCGAACCGAACGCGTGCTGAAACGCGTCGCACCACGCCATCAGATCGATCGGCGTGTAGTCGGCGAGATAAAACGTTCGGCGATGGATCTGCTCCGCCGGTACGCTCAGGAGACGCCAATACTGGAAGACAATGTTCTCGATATAGCTATACGACTTCCAGAGCGGGTCTTGCCCGACGTGGAAATAATGGCCGCGCTCGATCATGCGCAGGAAACGCTGATAGTGGGCGCTCATGCCAGGGCCCCAGACGGTCGTGGGGCGCGCCAGGCACCATTCGCGCCCGGCGCCGTCGGCGCTGCGGACAATCTCCTCGGTGCGGACCTTGCTCTTTCCGTACAGCGTGTCAGCCTGGTAGTCGGTGTCGCTGGTCGGCATATAGCCGACGCGGCAGACGAGCTGTGACGAGGTCCAGATCGCCCGCCGCACGGACGGCGTCTGCCGTACGGCTTCGACCAGGGTCTCGACGCCTTCGATATTGGCGGTGTAGCCGGAAAGGTTGACCTTTTCGTCGAGATCGATGCGTGCGGCAAGATGGACCACCGCGTCCGGCGCAGCGCCGGTCACGGCTCTCGTCAAGCCGTCGGCATCGAGAATGTCGCATACGATATCGGTGGCCCCGGCCGGAACCTTGTCCAGCCCCACGACTTCGCAATGTTCGGCGCGCAGCCGCCGCACCAGTGCCTGCCCGATAAAGCCGGAGCTTCCGGTCACGAGAACTTTCATGCTGATGCCATTGTCTTGAGTATCTCAGGCTTCCGAGCGAGCCGGAAGGCGCGTAGCCGTGATCGACGCCCTCTGCGTCAGATTTCCGCGAGCAGGATGAATAGGCAGCGACGCTCGCCCTTGTTCACCATGCCGCCGCGATGCACGCCGTTGCCGTCGAACAGCACGCAATTGCCGTAGTTCGAGGTCGCGGCGAAATGGCCCTCGCGCAGGCGCGTCACATCGCGCGAATTGTCCAGCAGGTCGCCGCCGAAGTCCGCTTTCTTACGTAGGAACGCCGGCAGCGCCATAAACTTCTTGCGCGCGTCGGGCCGCCGGCCGGAGAAGCCGGAGAAATCGTTGGTGCGCCGGATCATGCCCTCGAACCAGCCGATCTTCGCGTTCTGGCTGCCGCGAATGTAGCAGAACGGGCCACCGTCCGGACCGATGTCGTGGACGTAGATCGCGCATTTCAGCATGCCGTAGGTGGCATCGATGTGCAGGTAGCTGCCCCAAGGATCGGCGAGTTGGGTATCCGGGAATACGCGCTTCCAGAACGCGAGGTCCTGGTCGTTGATCTGCGCGTTGACGTGCTTCACGCCGGCCGGCCGGCCGAGATAGGCGCTCGCCGCTTCCATGATGCCGTAGCGCTTGAAGATGGATTCCACGGTCGCGAACGCCTGGGGATCAGCGGCGCGTGTGCACCAGTAGACGTTGTCGTCGAACTTGCGCTTCTCCGGCGGAATGTTGGCGCGGCGCTCGTCGAGCTTGGCGAAGCCCGGATTGGTGACCCTGCGGATCTGGTCGAGCTCGTCGGGCCCGAGCGTCAGGCAGACGATGCCGTCGGATTTGATCTTGTTGAGCAGCGACGGGTTCGCCGGCCTTGCGGGACGACGCGCGCCGGTCAGCCTGCCGATCGCACGGCTCGCGCGGATGCGCGCAAACATCGACATGTAGCGCAGCGCCGTCCTTGCATTGAGGCCGCTGAAGCCCGCTTCCTTGGTCAGCAGCGGCATGTTGTCGTAGTCGACGATGCGGCGAATGGTGACGAAGGCGAAGGTTCGCAGGAACACGTTCAGCGCATAGAGCCGCTCGCGGGAGGTCGGCTTGGGCAGCATGCCGCCATAGGCCGGATGCGCGTCATAATCGATCGCAGGAAGCGTGTTGCCGCCATAGGGCGGAACCGGAAGTTCACCAATCTCGACGGCGCGTGCCACCGGCGCCGCGTTCGAAAGTGAATCGATCGTCGTCATGTCGCGTTCTCCCGGAACGAGCGCGGTTCGTCAAAAGTTCGCCCCGATCTATACAGCCAGAGGCGCTGCACAGGCAATAATCGCGGACAGTTATCCGGTCGTGCTGGGCGATTCCCGTGTTGCCACTAAATCATGAAAATGCTTCGGAAAAGCGCGCCCGATGTCGATCTTTCGAAGGGTTCCAGCGATCGCCTCGGACGCGCCGCCGCGGCCATAGGGCGGGACCAGGGCCGGATCGGGCTGGAACCGGCCCTCGAAGATGCGCGTGAGGCTCGCGAGGATGGCAGCCGAATCGGCCGGGCAATCGATGATCGACGCGGCGCGAAGCCGGCCCTTCTGGCGGTCGCCGATATTTATTGTGGGCACGCCGACGGCGGGCGCCTCCAAAATACCGCTGGAGGAGTTGCCGGCCACGGCGTCCGCAAGCCGCAGCGCGGCCCAGTAGCGCTCACTGCCGAGCGAGGTGAAGAGATGGGCGCGATCGGGGCGTGTCGCGACAAACGCCCTGATCGCGTCGTCGATGGCGCGATAGCCTGGATCGGCGTTGACGCCGGTGAAGATGAAGCTGCGGTCCTCGAGCTCCGCGAGCGCGGCGAGGAGGGCATCGACATTGGCGGCGTCGGCTCCAGGCTGCGCCGTGGTCGGATGCAGCGTCACCAGCAGGAAGCGCTCGGGGCCGGCGATACCGAGCTTTGCAAACAGCTCGGCGCGGGTCAGCGGCGCCGCGCTATCCGCCAGATCGAGGCCGGGCGCGCCGACATTGAAGACGAGATCGGGCTGCTCGCCCATCCGGATCACGCGCTGGCGATAGGACTCGGCCGCGACGAAATGCAGGCAGGCCATCTTGGTGATGGCATGACGGATCGCGTCGTCGAAGGCGCCCGCGGTGATCTCGCCGCCATGGATATGCGCGATCGGAATGTTGAGAAGCGTCGCCGCGACCGCGGCGGCCAGCACCTCGTAACGGTCGCCGAGCACAACGAGGATGTCGGGTGCGAGCTTCGGCAGCTCCTCGGCAAAGCCGGTCACGCCGATGCCGGTGCCGCGGGCGACGGTCTCGGCGCGGTCGTCGTCGAGCGCGAGATCGATTTTCGCGGCGATCGGAAAGCCGTCGGCCTCGATCGCTCGCCAGGTCTCGCCGAAGCGTGGCACCAGATGCGTACCGCATGCGATCACGCTTAGTGCGACGTCGTCGGCCGCCTTGAGCCGCGTCAGGATGCCCCGCAGCAGGCCGTAGTCGGCGCGCGAGCCCGTGACGACAGCGATGCGGCGGCGTGCGCTCATGCCTGCTGCCGCCAGGGTGACGCGTCGAGCATGCCGTGCTCGATGACATAGGACGCATAGGCGAGATCAGCCGCACTCTCAATCTCGATCGAATGCATGCGGTCCATCATGATGCCGTAGCTCGCGGGCGGATCGGCGTAGATCTTGCGATGCTTGCGCATCGCGTCCCAGCCGACGAGATAGAGCGCGCCGTTCATGGTGACTTCGATCGCCTGGTCCTGCCGCCGCTGCGCCGTGGTCGTCAGCATCTTCTCGACGATGCCGCCGATCGAGCCGTACTTGCCAAGCGTGCCGACGAAGATCGAGGAGACCTCGGTCTCGCGCATGCCGACCACGAGGCTCGCCTTGCGCGCCGCGAACAGTTCGACGGCCTCGTCGAAGTGCTTAGGTGCTGCGAAGGGCGAAGAGGGTTCCAGCAGCATGATGGCGTCGTAGCGCCGCTTCTCATGCGTCTCGATCCAGTCCATGGCATGCAGCACCACGTCGTTGGAGGAGGCGGTGTCGCTGGCAAGCTCGGCCGGTCGCTCGAACGGCACCTCGGCGCCATGCCGCTTTGCCTCGGCCCGGATCTCCGCGCTGTCGCTGGAAACGATCAGGCGGGTGCAGTAGCGGGACTGCCGGGCCGCAATTGCCTTGTAGCCGGTCAGGCTGAGGCCACCGATCTCGCGCAAATTCTTGCCGGGCAAGCCTTTGGATCCGCCGCGGCCGACCAGCAGGAACAAAATCTCAGGCGAATTCGTCATCTGTTCTTCGCAATCCCGTTGCCAGCGCCGTTCGGGAATCGGCGTCATTCGTCGTCCTTTCGGGGCCGTTGGGGAAACGCCGCAAGCTGCCCGCTTGCGTTGCTTTTACCAGTGTACTCGACTAAGACAACCGCTTGATTGGCGAGGCGATTTTGCCTTGCCCCAGCAACGAAAGCCCATGCATCGCCGAACCCTGATCATTGCTGAGGCTGGCGTCAACCACAACGGCGATCGCGACCGCGCGCTTGCGCTGGTGGACGCGGCTGCGATGGCCGGGGCCGACGTCGTCAAGTTCCAGTCGTTCCGCGCCGACAAGCTTGCGACCGCCGAGGCGGCGAAGGCGAGCTATCAGCAGGCGGCCACCGGTAATGCGCAATCGCAGCTCGACATGCTGCGCGCGCTCGAGCTGAGCGAGGACGACGAGGCGCGCATAGCCGCCGCCTGCGCGGCGTCCAACATCACCTACATGTCGACGCCGTTCGACGCCGACAGCGCCACGCATCTGGTGCGCCGCATCGGCGTTTCCGCGCTGAAGGTCGGCTCGGGCGACCTCACCAATGCGCCGCTGCTGCTGCATCTTTCGCGCTTCCGCCTGCCGATCATTCTGTCGACAGGCATGGGCACGCTTGCCGAGGTGGAGCAGGCACTCGGCGTCATCGCCTTCGGCTATCTCAGCGATGCGACGGCAAGGCCGGCGCCTGGCGACTTCGCGAAACTCCTGCTCGATCGCGAGACGTGGACGGAGCTGCGCGCCAAGGTGACGCTCCTGCATTGCACGACCGAATACCCGGCCGATCCGCAATCGATCAATCTGCGCGCGATGGGGACGCTGCGCGATGCGTTCGGCCTCCCCGTCGGCTTCTCCGATCACAGCCGCGGCATCCACATCGCAGCGGCCGCCGTGGCGCTCGGGGCTGGCGTGATCGAGAAGCATCTGACCCTCGACCGAAACCTGCCGGGACCGGACCACCGCGCCTCGATCGAGCCGTATGAGATGGCGGCGATGATTGCCTCGATCCGCGATGTCGAGGCCGCGCTCGGCGACGGGCGCAAGGTGCCCGCGCCGGAGGAGATCCCGAACCGTGCGGTGGCGCGGCGCAGCCTCGTGGCGCTTGCCCCCGTGCGCGCCGGCGAGCGCTTCACGGAAGCCAATCTTGGCGTAAAGCGGCCCGGCAACGGCGTCGCGCCGATCGAATATTGGAATTGGCTCGGCAAGACCGCGCATCGCAATTACGCGGCCAACGAGGCGCTGGAGCCATGAGCCTGATCGTGCTCTGCGCGGGCGGTCACGCCCGCGTCGTCATCGAGGCCTTGCTGAGCCGCGGCATCCGTCCCGACGGCGTGATTGATCGCGACGCAGCGCGTGTGGGCGAAAAGCTGGGCGGTATTCCGATCACGGGATCCGACGACGACATCCTGAAGATGAGCGCTGAGAAGGTCGAGCTCGTCAATGGTCTGGGAAATCGCGCCTCGCGCAGCGATTCGGGGCTGTCGGGGCGGCGCGCCTTGTTTGGCAGGTTTGCCGCGCTGGGCTACAAATTTCCAGTGATCTCGCATGTATCGGCGGTGATCGCCTCCGATGCAAAGCTCGGCGACGGTGCGCAGGTGATGGCCGGCGCCGTCATTCAACCGGCGGCGCGGATCGGGCAGAACGTCCTGGTCAACACGCGCGCGGTGGTGGAGCATGACTGCGTCGTGGGCGATCACGCGCATGTCGCGCCGGGGGCGGTGCTGTGCGGTGGGGTGTCGATCGGCGAGAGCGCGCATGTTGGCGCGGGCGCCGTGGTGTTGGTCGGCGTCAATGTTGGCGCCGGAGCTATCGTTGCCGCGGGCGCGGTGGTTGCAAGGGATGTCACGGCCGGCGGGTTTGCCGGCGGCGTCAGGGATTAGTCTGTCATGAAGGGTGCGTTTGTCGTCAATGAAGATACGCCGTTGATCGAGACGCTGCGGCGCATCGATCAGGGCACGCTGCAACTCGCCATCGTTGAGCGCGACAGCCGGATCGTCGGCACCGTCACCGATGGTGACGTGCGGCGCGCGCTGCTCGGCGGAATTGGCCTCGACGCCTCCGTCGACCTCGTGATGAACCGCTCGCCGATCACGGCGCCCGTCAGCATCTCGAATCCGGCCGCCCTCAATCTGATGCGCAAGCATTCGATCCACCAGCTTCCGCTGGTCGATGCGGACGGGCGGGTGATCGAGGTCAAGCTGATCGACGACCTCGCGCTTGCGCAGCAATCCGATCACTGGGTCGTGCTGATGGCCGGCGGCCTCGGTTCGCGGCTGAAGCCGCTCACCGACGAGATTCCGAAGCCGCTAATTCGCGTCGGCGACAAACCGATCCTGGAGACCGTGCTCGGCGGTTTCGTGAAGGCGGGCTTCGGCAAGTTCTTCATCTCGGTCAACTACAAGGCCGAGATGATCCGGGAGTATTTCGGCGACGGCTCGGCCTGGGGCGTCGAGATCGACTACCTCCAGGAGAACGCCCGTCTCGGCACTGCCGGCGCGCTGTCGCTGTTGCCGGAGCGGCCCAGGCAGCCGTTCTTCGTCATGAACGGCGATCTGCTGACGACGGTGAATTTCGAGCAGATGCTGAAATATCATCGCGAGCACCAGGCCTTCTCCACCGTCTGCGTGCGCGAGCATTCGGTGACGGTACCGTTCGGCGTGATCGACTTCGACGATCATCGCCTGCTCGGCATTCGCGAGAAGCCGACCCAGAAATTCTTCGTCAATGCCGGCGTCTATTTGCTCGATCCCGGTGTGCTCGACCATCTCGACGCCAATGAAGCCGTGGACATGCCGACGCTGATCGAGCGCACCATCGCCAAGGACAAGCCGTCGGTCGTGTTTCCCTTGCGGGAATACTGGATCGACGTCGGCCGGCTCGACGACCTCCAGCGCGCGTCCGACGAGTTCCAGAGGATCTTTGGATGAGCACCGAACGTTCGCTCCGGGAGCTGATGTCGCTCGACGGGCGCGTCGCTGTTGTCACCGGCGGCGCAGGCCATATCGGCCGCGCGATCGCGGGCGGCCTTGCCGAACTCGGTGCCAACATCGCGCTGGTGGACATCGCTGCGCCCGCCGGCACGGAGGCCGCCGCGAAGCTTACGGCAAGTCATTCGGTCAAGGTCGCGATGTTCGACTGCGATTTCGAGCAAAGCGCGGCGGTGAAGGATCTGCCGCGGCGGGTGCGCGAGGCGTTTGGTGGTATCGACATCATCGTCAATTGCGCGGCCTTCGTCGGCACCAGCGGGCTCGAGGGCTGGGCGGTGCCGTTCGAGCAGCAATCGGACGCGACCTGGCGGCGGGCGATCGAGGTCAACCTCACCGCGCCCTTCGTGCTGATCCAGGCTGCGGCAGAGGATCTCGGCAAGTCCGGCCATGGCAGCGTGATCAATATTTCCTCGATCTACGGGCTCGCGGGGCCGGATTGGCGGCTCTACGAGGGGACGGCGCTGGGGAACCCGGCGGCTTATGCCGCGAGCAAGGGCGGGCTGATCCAGATGACGCGCTGGCTTGCCACCACCATGGCGCCAAAGGTGCGCGTCAATTCGGTGGCGCCGGGGGGCGTCTTCAGGGCCACGCCGGAGCCGTTTTTGAGCCGCTATGTAGCCCGGACGCCGCTTGCCCGCATGGCACGCGAGGACGATATGAAGGGCGCTGTGGCCTACCTCGCGAGCGACCTAGCAGCCTATGTGACGGGCCAGTGCATTGCGGTCGACGGGGGGTGGACGGCGTGGTAAGCCAACGGCAAATCATGCAATTGCAGGAATCTCCGAAATGTTGAGCTGTAGCAAGTGCTTATTGCCGGAAACGGCAGAGGCCACGTCGTTCGACGACTCTGGTTCGTGCAGCGTCTGCGCCCAGATCGAGGTCCGTGACACCCAGATCAATTGGGACGAGCGCCACGCTCAGATGCTCGAATTGGTATCGAAATACCGCGACAAGGGGCTGTACGACTGCATCGTGCCCTATTCGGGCGGCAAGGACAGCGTTTTCCAGCTCTGGTACGTCGTCAAGACGCTTGGTCTGAAGCCGTTGGTTGTGCGCTTCGACCATTGGTTCTATCGTCCGCTGATCGAAGAGAACAATACCAGCGTGTTCAAGCAGCTCGGTGTCGACGTGCTGAACTTCACGCCGAATTGGCATGTCGTGCGTGAGCTGATGCTGGAATCGCTGAAGCGCCGCGGCGATTTCTGCTGGCACTGCCATACCGGCATCTACGCCCACACCATGCAGATCGCGATCCGCTACGAGACGCCGCTGCTGTTCTGGGGCGAGAGTTTGGCCGAATACCAGTCATTCTATTCCTACGACGAGATGGAAGAGGTCGACGAGAAGCGCTTCAACCGCGCGATGAATCTCGGCATCACCGCCGACGACATGTACGAGTTTCTGGGGGGCCGCGTTGCCAAGCGCGACCTGTATCCGTTCGTCTATCCGCCGCGCAAGGAATTGATGCGGATCAAGTGCCGTTCGATCTGTCTCGGCAGCTACATCAAGTGGGACACCAAGAAGCACGTTGAGATCATCAAGCGCGAGCTCGGCTGGAAAGGCCAGGAGGTCGAGGGCATTCCGCCGGAGTACGATTACGAGAAGATCGAGTGCTTTTTCCAGGGCGTGCGCGACTACCTCAAGTACATCAAGCGCGGCATGGGCCGGACCAACCATCTCGCCAATATCGACATCCGTAACAAGCGCATGACCCGCGAGCAGGGCGAAGCGCTGGTGCGCGAGTTCGATGGCAAGCGGCCGCCGAGCCTCGATCTGTTCCTCGACTATCTCCAACTCACCGAGGAGCAGTTCCTGGGGATTGCGATCAAGCACGAGGTCAGCCCTTGGCAGTTCTCGCCGAACACGGTCGAGCCGGGACGCCGCATGCCGGACATGGACAAGTGGAACAACACGCAAGTGCCGTGGCCGAACCATCCCGGCGTCGAGATCGGCGGCGGCAAGGGCTAGGCGAGGATTGACGGGCGGCGCGTCGAAACGCCGGGGAGCAGGCGATGTCAGGCGTAGCGATCGTCGATTACGGCATCAACAATGTGCGCTCGGTGAAGAACGCCGTCGAATATTGCGGCTTCGATCCGGTCGTGACCCCTGACGCCGCTGCGATTGCGGATGCTTCCCACGTCATCCTCCCCGGCGTCGGTGCGTTCGGCGATGCGATGAGCAACATCCGCGCCCGTGGCATCGACGAGATGCTGGAGCGCCACGTCCGCGAGAAGGGCAAGCCCTTCCTAGCCGTGTGCCTCGGGATGCAGCTGCTCGCCAACACGTCCGAGGAGCATGTCGACGACGGCGTCGCGCATCGTGGGCTCGGCTGGTTCGATGCCGACGTCCTGCGGCTGATGCCGAACGATCCCGCTTTGAAGATCCCGCATATGGGCTGGAACATGGTGGCGAAGGAGCGCGACCATCCGATCCTTGCCAACATCCGCGAGAGCAATCTGGCCTTCTATTTCGTGCACTCCTTCGCGATGCGTTGCAGGGATGCAGGCGATGTGGTCGGCTTCGCCCAGTACGGCCAATCGGTGACCGCAATCATCGCACGGGACAATATCGCCGCCACGCAGTTCCATCCCGAGAAGAGCCAGGACACCGGGATCGAGCTGATGAGCAATTTCCTGCGCTGGAATCCCTGAAGTTCTCGCGATGTTGAAGAAGCGCCTGATCCCGAAATTTCTGCTGCGCGACGGCAGACTCGTCAAATATGTCCGCTTCTTCGAGAACGAGCGCGCCGCCGGCAATCCTGTGACGACCGCTAAAGTCTACAACGACTACGGTGTCGACGAGTTGATCGTGCTCGACATCGTGCCGAGCGCGGCCTCGCGCGGCCGCGTGGTCGACATCATCGAACGGATGTCGGAAGAGATTTTCATGCCCTTCACGGTGGGCGGCGGGGTCAAGACGCTCGACGACGTCAACATGCTGCTCCGCGCCGGCGCCGACAAGGTGTCGGTGAATTCGGAGGCCGTGCGGCGCCCGGAGTTCTTGCGCGAGGCAGCACGCACATTCGGCGACCAGTGCATGACGGTGTCGATCGACTACAAGCGGATCAGCCCCAACCACGCCAGCGTATTTATCGACGGAGGCCGCGAGCATGTCGCGCTCGATCCGATCGAATGGGCGCAGCGCTGCGAAGACCTGCACTGTGGCGAAGTGCTGTTCGGCTCGATCGACCGCGATGGCACCATGAGTGGTTACGATCTCGAACTGATCCACAAGGCGGCAAGCGTCTTGAGCGTGCCGCTGATCGTCTCCGGCGGCTGCGGTTCGCTCCAGCATGCGATCGACGCACTCGAGGCTGGAGCTTCGGCGGTGGCGATCTCCTCGATGTTCCTCTTTACCGATCACAGCCCGATAAAGTTGCGTAGTCATCTGTTCTCGCGCGGTCTCGACGTGCGCGCTAGCTTCTCGAGCAGGAATTAGCACCGTGCAGCTTTCCCTGGCCCGTACCGATCTTGCGATCTATGTGCGAAAGCAGTTCGAGAACCTATTTCCTGATCGCGCAGATCTCGGCGACCTCCCGAAATTCGTCGAACTTGCACTCGGCCGGGTCGACCATTGCTTTTCGCGGCTGCGGCTGAAAGGGTTCTTTGCGAACGGCGAGGCTCGATTCTCGCACTGGCACTCCGACCAGTATGCGATCTTCCTCTATTTCCTTGCCAATTCAGCTTTTCGCGAATGGCCAGGCCACCCCATCGCGGACAAGGCCTACGCAATGAACAAGGCGCTGCACGCGCTCGACGCGTTCTACGAGGTGGAGCTGCCTGACGTGTTCGCGGTCCAGCATCCGGTGGGCACCGTACTCGGCCGCGCCAGCTATTCGGACTATTTTATCTGCTACCACAATTGCACGGTGGGTGCGAACCTCGACAATGACTACCCGTCGTTCGGCCGCGGCATCGTGATGTACGGCGGCAGCCGCGTCATCGGCAAGACGGCCGTGGGCGATAACTCCTTCGTCTCGACGGGTGCAATCGTGATTGACGGCGGCACGCTTGCTGCCGATAGCGTCTTGCACGGGATCTATCCGAAGGCAGCGCGCTCGCCGACGTCGCGCAACGTGGTGCGCGATATTTTCGGAATGACGACCTGATCAGGTCAGCCGCTTGAATCCGGAGTGAGCGACGGGGCCACGCAACAACTGCTTGACCGCCTTCTGGTCAACGGCGGTGCGGAGCTCGCGGAATACCTCGGACACCGTTTCCAGGTAACGATCGACATGAGCGTCGGTGTGCGACCACATCGCGTAGAACGAGCCGGTTGCGAGGATGCCGCGGTCCAGCATCATCTGCGTGAACAGCGTGCGCACCCCCTGGGCGTCGGGCAGGTCAAAGGCGAAATGGCCGAGCGGCGAGATGCCGGAGACGTGCAGCGGTAGGCCGGCGGCCTGCGACGCGTCGGTCCAGCCCTTCTGGACGCGCTTACCGATCCGCATCAGGTGCCGCGCGACGTTCTGCTCGCGATGTTTGCGCAAGGTGGCAAGTGCCGCGACCGGGCCGACGCGCTCGGTCCATGCCGTCGAGCTGACGAAAGTCTCCTGCGCGGCGTCCATCACCGAGGCGCGGCCAACGATCGCGGCCATCGGAAAGCCGTTGGCGATAGCCTTGGCAAACACGGCTATGTCAGGATCGACGCCGTAAGCGAGATGCGCGCCGCCGGAATTGATGCGGAAGCCCGACGTCACCTCGTCGAAGATCAGCGCGGCGCTGCAGCGGTCGGCGAGTGT
Source organism: Bradyrhizobium sp. LB8.2 (assembly GCF_040548035.1). Taxonomy (NCBI): domain Bacteria; kingdom Pseudomonadati; phylum Pseudomonadota; class Alphaproteobacteria; order Hyphomicrobiales; family Nitrobacteraceae; genus Bradyrhizobium; species Bradyrhizobium sp. LB8.2. Next base: position 25,877 of record NZ_JBEPQV010000025.1, read on the forward strand.
ACGAATGCCCTTGATGAAGGATGGCTCGGGCTCACTAGAGCGCACCGGCTCCATCACGATTGCGGCGAGCCGCTCGCCATGGGCGACGACGATCGCCTCGATCTCGTCGAGCTTGTTGAAGTGGAACGGGTGCATCAGGCCGGCGAGGCCGCGCGGCACACCCTTGGTATCGAGGCCCGGCAGCAGATGTCCGTCGAGTGCGGTGGTCTCGCCGAGATTGGCGCTGAGGTACCAGTCGTGCCAGCCGTGATAGCCGCAGAACGCCACCATGTCGCGGCCGGTCGCGGCGCGAGCGATGCGCACCGCGATCGCCATGGCCTCGCCGCCGGCGCGTCCGAACCGCACCATGTCGGCCCAGGGATGCAGCTCGACCAGGAGTTCTGCAAGCTCAATATCCTCGGCGCAGTTCAAGGTCGACATCGAGCCCAGGTCGATCGCGGATTTCACCGCAGCATCGACGTCGGGATCGGCAAAACCCAGGATGGTGGCGCCGATGCCGCAATAGCTCATGTCGAGATAGGTCTTTCCGTCCAGATCGACAACTTCCGCGCCCTTGGCCGATTTGAAATAGGTCGGCCATTGACCGGGCAGGAACATCTCCGGACGCTTCGATAGCAACTGGGTGCCACCGGGCATAACGGCGCGGGCACGCTCGTAGAGCGCTTGAGCGGAATTAGACATTGCGCTTCTCCAATACGGTCGTGCAACCTAGGTCGATACCTCAAAGCGACACCAGCTTGCAAGGAGCTCTGGTGCCTTGGCAGAAAGGGCCCGTTGCAACGGTGAGGTGGCGCAAGCCGGGCAGATGAAGAGCGACTCAAAATCCGATCGCCGCAGTCGTCAGACCATCGATCCGCGGCCAGGACCGCGTTGTGGCCGCAGCGATAGCCGGCGTAGTAAGCGAGGACGTCGCGCAAGCCCATTGCGCGCATCTGCCGAGAGTGATCCTCACCGGGCAACCGTCAGCGGAGTCTGATCGTTTGCAAGAGTGGAGGTCAGCGGCATTTGATGAGCTCGCGATCTCGTCGGCGGAAAGCTGTTAGTTCCCCGGCAATCCCATAGCGCATCGTTGCGGATGCTGCGGCCCATTCACGGGCAGTGCGCTTCGTCTCGCGAAGCTCGACCGCTATCCTCGGACGGCGCGCGCTTCGACGGTGCCCTCAACGCGCTTAGCTTCCTCTCATCAGTCAACGGCCGGTGTTGGTGCGAGGACATTGGGAGTGCGCATCTCGAAACACCAACATGGTTGGGACACAGGAGTACTGCGTCAGCAGTTGATTGTGGTGCCCAAATACCAGTTTCCGCGAACTCGGTTCACGTCTCAGGGGCCGATGTTCCTGAAATGTTCTTGTAATTTTGATCGTTAAAGGCCACTCGATCCGTCGGATTTTGTTGCTCTGGGAGTAGACCGGAACTTGCTGTTGAGGCCGCCCAAGCGGTCGTCAGCGCCAATTGAGAGCGGTGGAGGGCAGCTGAACCGGAATGACATCCTGCGGCATTATTTGGGCGGTCCGCGAGGCTAAAGTCTGCACTAATCCATGCCCTCCAACCCTCTCGATTTTACGGAGGAAGTGTGTTCTTAGAAACAGTCTCCAGCTGGAGTCGCGGAACTGGCGACTGCCTTCAACCCCTGAATGATGGGCCGACCTATGTTCGTAAAGAATTGCCGCATGTGCGCGAGCGAGCGTCTCGCGCTCTTTCTCGATTTGGGAGAGATGCCGCCGGCCGATCAGTTCCTGCACAAGCACCAGCTCAGCGAGCACCGGGATGCGTACCCACTGCAGGTCGCGGTCTGCGAAGAGTGCGGGCTGATCCAGCTCAACTATGTAGTGCCGCCCGAGATTCTCTACTGCGACGACTATCCCTACGAATCCTCGACCACCACGGCCGGCCGCCGGCATTGGGGGGAGTTTGCTCGCACCACGACGCGCCTGCTCGGGCTGACCAAGGATGATCTGGTCGTCGATATCGGCAGCAATGTCGGCGTGCTCCTGCAGATGTTCAAGGAGCAGGGCACCAAGGTGCTCGGCGTCGACCCGGCCGCCAACATCGCGGAGATCGCCAACAAAAACGGCATCGAGACCGTCGCCGCGTTCTTCAACAGCGAAAGCGCCAAGAAGGTCGTTGCCAGCAAGGGGCAGGCCTCGGTCATTACCGGAACCAACGTCTTCGCTCATGTCGGCGATCTGCATGATCTGATGCAGGCCGTTTCCATCCTGCTCGCCGAGCGTGGCACCTTCATCATCGAGGCTCCCTATTTCCTCGAACTGCTGCACAGCCTCGAGTACGACACTATTTATCACGAGCACCTGTCCTATCTGTCGGTGAAGCCGCTGGTGCGGTTCTTCAAACAGTTCGGCATGGAGATATTCGACGTGCAACTGCGCGACATCCATGGCGGTTCGATCCGCCTGTTCGTGCGCAAGATCGGCGTCTCGACCAGCCGGGTCGCTCCGATCGTCGAACAGATGCTGGCCAATGAAGAGCGCGAGAAAATCTACGAGCTGGATACCTTGCGGAAGTTCGCGCAGGGCGTCGCCAACAACCGCCTGGCGCTTCGGGCGATGCTGACCGGCCTCAAGCAAAGCGGTAGCAAGATCGTCGCCGTGAGTGCGCCGGCAAAGGGAATGACCCTGCTGAATTATTGCGGACTGGGCAGCGATTTCCTCGACTTCGTCACCGAGAAGTCCAGGCTGAAGCTCGGCCGTTACACGCCGGGGATGAACATTGAAGTCGTTCCGGACGATATGTTACTGAAGCACCAGCCTGATTATGCGCTTCTGCTGGCCTGGAATTTTGCCGAAGAGATCATGAACAACCTGAAGGAGTTTTCGGATCGGGGCGGCAAGTTCATCATCCCGATTCCGACGCCCAGGATCGTCGGCTGACATCTTTCCAACTAGTTCCTGCCAGGCAACTCAACTTGCCATCGGCAGCAGGGAGTCATGAGATGAATTTAAAAAAGCTTCCAATTTCCTTTGCGGATACGCGCGGGGAAATCATCGACGTGCTGCAGCGGGAACCCATCGAGTACGCGACCATCATTCACAGCCGGAAGCACGCGGTTCGCGCCAACCACTATCACAAGGAGACGTGGCAGTGGCTGTACGTACTGTCGGGGAAGCTTCGCACCGTTTCGCAAATGCCGGACCAGGCGCCAGTCGAGGCGATCATGGGGCCTAACGATCTCATCCTTAGTGTTCCCCACGAGCGGCACGCTTTTGAGGCGCTGGAAGACACGACGTTTCTGGTGCTGACCCGCGGCCCGCGCGGCGGCGAGGACTACGAGAAGGACACCTTTCGTCTCGACGTCCCCCTGATCGCACCGAGGTCGTAATGGAAGCGGCCCCGTTCATTCCGGTCTCCGAGCCCCTGATCGGAGACAACACGGCTCCCCTTGTCAACGAGTGCATCGAAACCGGCTGGGTTTCTTCAGAAGGGCGCTTCATCCAGGAGTTCGAGCAGAAATTTTCGCAGTTTTGCGGCGTCGCGCACGGTGTGGCGGTCAGTAATGGCACCACGGCCCTTCAGGTCGCCATGAAGGCATTGAGTCTCGAGCCCGGCTCCGAGGTCATCATGCCGTCCTACACCATCATCTCCTGCGCTATCGCGATACTAGAGGCCGATTGCGTGCCGGTGCTGGTAGATTGCGATCCCGAAACCTGGTGCATGGATCTCGATCAGGTTGAAGCCGCGATCACGCGGCGGACACGCGCGATCATGCCGGTGCACATGTTCGGGCATCCCGTCGACATGCGTCGCGTCATGAAGCTTGCCGCCAAGCATGATCTGCGCATCATCGAGGACGCCGCGGAGGCCCACGGTGCGGAAGTCGAGGGCCGCCGTGTCGGGAGTTTCGGCGACATGGCCTGCTACAGCTTCTACGCCAACAAGATTGTGACCACAGGCGAGGGCGGGATGGTCGTCACCAGCAGTGACCACTATGCCGCCCGGCTGCGTTCCCTGCGCAATCTTTGCTTCCGCCCGGAGCGGCGGTTCTATCACACCGAAATCGGTCACAATTATCGCCTGACCAATCTGCAGGCTGCGATCGGCGTGGCTCAGGTCGACCGCGTCGAAGATCACATCCGGCGCAAGCGAAAGATGGCCGTCGCGTATCGTGAACGGCTGTCCGATCTGGCGCAGATCACGTTACCGATCGAGCGGGAATGGGCAAAGAACGTCTACTGGATGTATTGCCTAATCCTCGTCGATGACGTTGGCTTTGACGCCGTCGAGTTCGCGAAGCGCCTGCGTGCAAAGGGGATCGACACACGGCCGCTTTTCCTCGGCATGCACGAGCAACCGGTCCTGCGCGAACGAGGCCTTTTTGTCGGAAGCAGCTATCCGGTGACGGAGCGGCTGGCGCGCCGCGGCCTGTATGTTCCCTCCGGACTTGGCTTGACCGAAGCGCAGATCGATCGCGTCAGCGCCGCGGTTCGTGAGGTTCTTTCGTGACGGGCGTCTTCAACGACTCCTATGCGGCGACCTATGATACGGTCTACGCCGAAAAGAACTACGCCGCCGAATGCGAGGCGGTGGAGAACCTGATCGCGAAATTCAGGCGCGGCGAGATCAAGAAATTGCTCGATCTCGGCTGCGGAACCGGCAAGCATGCTGTGATCTTCGCAGGCGATGGCTTCGACGTAACCGGCGTCGATCAATCCGAAGCGATGGTGGCGCGCGCACGCCACCGCGCATCGCACATGAAACTCGGTGCCAATCCGGAATTTCTTTCCGGCGATATCAGGAATTTCTCGGGCAAATCACCGTTTGACGCGGCGCTGATGAATTTCAACGTCATCGGCTATATGAGCAGCAATGACGATGCCCTGGACGCGCTCGGCGCGGCGCGGAAGAATCTGCGACAGGACGGATTGCTGATCGCAGACTTCTGGTATGGGCCGGCCGTGGTCGTGGATCCGCCGGGTGAGAACACCCGAAGGTTCGAGACTGGCGACGCGGTCGTCGTTAGGTCCTCTTCAGGCCTGCATCTGCCTGACAGCCAGCGCTGCGAAATCACGGTCAAGGTCATGCGCCTGCAGGGCAACACTGTCCTCGGACAAGCAGAGGAAACCCACCAGGTTCGGTATTTTTTTCCGCTTGAGCTCGAGCTGATGCTTCGGGTCAGCGGATTTAAGTTGCTCGCGCTGACCGGTTTCCCGGACATCAATACGCCCGCGAGTTCGCGTAAATGGGCTGCGGCTATGGTCGCGGTCGCGGTCTGATGCTTTTGCCGAGCAGGCCATTTGGGAAGGCGACCTAATCTCTACTTGCCGCCAGGCGCCACTTACTCGTGCCTGCGGTAGACCTCGAACGTCCGCTCTCCGACTGCGAAGCTGGCCGTGAGCGCGAAATGCTTAGCCACGACGTCGCCGAATGGAATGCCGTCGCGCACGGTCCCGACAAGCGTGTCGCCATAGTCCTTGCGGCGCTCGATCAGCAGCGTCTGGTAGTCCTGGACCAGCGCGAGCCGCATGCTGGCCTCGCTCCAGAAGCCGGCTTCCCAGATCGCCGAATTGACCCTGTCGCGCTGCTCGTTCGTCAATCCGGGCTTGGGCTCACGTAAGACCGTGGGCAGGTATAGGGATCGCGGCTCGATCACGCCGCCGGCCAGCCAAACGGCTTGTGCGACCTCGACGCGATCGCTCAGGACAAAAACGCGGCCTGTTGGAGGGAGGCTCTGCCGCAACTGACGCGAAATGTCCGTTGCGGCTGTCCGCACTTTTTCGGTTTGCGGGCGCAACAGAGAAGGGAAAGAAGGAAAGACATGCATCACCGCGCCTGTGATGCAGAGGCCACCGAGCGCGACATAGACCAGTTGGCGACTGCGCCCAAGCCTGGATATCTCCCCAATTAGGGCCGCCGCGCCAAGCGCGCCAACGGGCAGAAAGTAGTTCGTGTAAGGAATAATGCAGTCGACGCAGTAAGACAGCGACAGCATGTAATGCAGGATGGCGGTGATCCAAAAATAAGCCAGGATCAGGTCGATCGGTTTCAGTCGACGCCCCTCGCTCGAGCGGCTGGCTGAAACAATCCGCAGCCCGATCATCGCCAGCGTGATCACCGACACAACAAAATACGGTCGAAAAAAATATGAGTTGAAATAGACCGGGATTTCACTGAGCCGCACCACAGGGTCCAGCGGTGACACCGTAAGCGGCAGGATGTTGGAGGTTGGAGCCGCCGGCACCCCCAGCGCCATGGCAATCTGCGCCAACCCCGGCGTGTCCAGAACGACATCCACCAAACCACGTCCGAATATCCAGAGTGTTGCCATGGATGCGGCGAGGAACGTCAGAAAGCCGATCGTGAAGCACTGCAGCTTGCGCCTGGGTTCGATCAGGAGGGCCCAGCCGGTCGGGATCATGGCAAACGGCAGCATGTCGGGCCGAGCGAACAACAACGCCCAAAGAATACCGCCGGCAATCGCATAGGCGATCCGTCGTGCGTTCGCAGCGAGCAGGATATGGATCATCGCCAGCGACAGACAACTCACCATCGCATAGGGCGTAGCGGTAGCAAAATAAGTCAGGGTTACGGGATAGCCCACGACGAGGATGGCCGGGCCGACACCGGCAAGGCGAGAACGGCCGATCCGCGCGCCGGCCAGGTAAACCAACACCAGGCACCCGATTGCGAACAGGATCATCAGCGCGCGGCCGGGCAGATAACCGGTGCCGAACAAGCGCTCCATCGAACCGACGGTGTAGAATGGCAGCGGCATGTACCAGGTCGGATCCAGCGCGGAATAGGGTGCGATCTGACCGGTAAGGTACCAGTAGCCCTTCATCAGGTACTTGCCCTCGTCCATCCAGGTGTCGAGCGTAAGAGCGTTGAATACGAGCTGACCGATTGCAAACAGCAGACAAGCCAGCAGCATCCAGCAGGCGAGACGATTGTTGGCTTCTCCGACAATATCGCCGGCCGGATGCGATGCTCGGTCGTGTGCCTGCATCGTCAAATCGTCGCAGCTGGAAGGTCGACAGACGGTCTTAGGCGCGAGATCATGATGGATTCGATATTCCGTCCGTGGCAGATGGCGCAGGCACCGCGTCCCGAGCGTGCAAGCGATGCCATTCGAGAATACTTCCGATGACCGCAAGTAGGCAAGTGACGGCCACGACAAGGGTCGCAAGCGCCAGTGCATCGACCATTGAAACATCTTGCAGACGGAGCAGTGCCACAAGCGCACCTCCCGCAGTTATCTGGCCGACTGTGATCGGAATGAGCCCCGCAATGCTTACCAGTCCGGCGATCCAGCACCAATCGGCGAAGTCGATTTTGATACCGATACCGACCGCCAGAACAATGAATGTCAGAACGTTGACGATGTGCACCAGCGCCCCGATCGATACGCCCATCACCACCCGCCACCACTGACTGACCGCCACATGCCATTGCCGAATAGCGTTCCGCAATTCCCTGGCGAGTGCGACCGAATAGCCGTTCGTCGAACCTTCGATCCACGTCACAACGCGTTCGGCCCAACGGAAGACGGCGTCGTGACGCAGCGCAATCAAGGTCCCGATCAGCAAGACCAGGCTCGCCAGCGCAATGTGCTGAAGTCTCGGTGGGTAGTGACTGGAGGACATCCCAAAGCCGATCACCGAGACAGACAGCATCCCGATGAAGGATGTCAGCCGGTCGGTGAGGACCGAGACCGCCGCACCGCTGACGTTACCCGAACCGCGGGAAATCAGGTAAATCTTGGCGGCTTCTCCGCTGGCCTGTCCGAGAAAGAAAAAGCTGTAGAACTGACCGATAAGGGCGGCCTTGAAGAGGTCCACCACCCTCAGCGCAGGGATAACAAGCTGCCATTTGACCGCATTCAAGCCGACGGCAAGCATGGATAGCACGAAGGCCGCTGCGTCGCAGGCAAAGCTCGAGCGAACCACATCCGCATAAATTTCCCTGACATCGCTGAGGCAGACGACGAGCCCTATGGCGACCGGGATGATCAAAAATTTCAGGATCGATAACAACCTTCGCATCAATGATTCGGCCTTTGAGATGGATTCCGCCGCGGCTTGAGGGCGCGCATCGAGCTTCAATCCGATCAGCGTTCGAGCCGCACCAGCAGCGTTCTTACGCGCCGCGTAATGAGGGCGATGATCGTGGCGGTAAGCAAAAGCGCCACCAGCGGAAACCCAAGCGGTACGCCTGAGGACCCATCATTGAGCAGGGAGGCCCTGCCGGTCGCGCCAAGAAAGGAAAACAGGAATACCTGCGGGGCGCTGAAGACAAAGGTCGCGATCGAATAACTGACGAGGTCGATCTTTGTCAGTCCGAACAGATAATTCTGCAATGCGCTGGGAACGGGTGCCCCGAGGCGCGAAAGAGCAATGATGCGCCAGCCCTCTTCGTCCACGGCCTGCGCGACAACCTTGAGCGTCGGCCTCGTCTCCAGCTTTCGGCGGAACCAGTTTGCAGCGATGTATCGCGACGAACAGAACGCAAGGATCCCGCCGACGGTCCCGCTCAGCAGAATGATTGGAGCAGCTGCCATCCCGAACGCCACGCCCGCCACAATGATCAGCACGGTGCGAGGAAAGACTACGAAGGCGGTCAACAGAAATACCAGGCAAAGTGCCGCCGCGGAAACCGGCGTCAAACTACCAAAATGCTGAAGCCAATTGCTGAGCGCTTCCGTCATCAGACCAGTAGTAGCCCGGATCCTTCGCGGCCCGTGATGGGTGCTGGAGCCATTGCCGCCGATTTCCAACAACCCATGTATTCTCGCACCAACAGGGCTTATTGCAGCCTGACCTGAACCGGCCCAAACGGAAAGCGCACTAATACGAGCGATCCTCTAGCAAATCAAAATAGCCTTGGCTATAGGCGCCTTCAGGACGATGGGGGGCAGGCTAAAACCAGGCAAATTTGCCTGAGACGCGAGCCCCAGGGCCACTAGGTGATGCGTTCCGGCCACGGACGGCTGAGTCGCTATTTGGAGCCGCGCGGTACTTCCCTCTGTGGTCAGATTAGGATAGGCCAAGTCCCTTGGGGCGTCCCCGCAAGGGGAAATGGTGTTGACAGCCCGGAAGGCGCAGACGGCCTCCTGTCACCGCGATGCCTCGGCTTTCATTCTTTCGCAAAAAGCGAACATGGATCTGCTCAGGTATCCTGGTTCGCCAAACCAGATGCTTTCGATCTCGACTACCGTTCTGAGGGACAAAGATGACGAGCAATGTTGAGGTGTCCGTTGAGCCACGGCTGAGCGTCGTCATCGCGGTCATGAATGAGGAGAATAACCTCGCTGCGCTCATCGACGAGATCAACGGCGTCTGCGATGCGCGCGGCTGGGTGCGCGAGATCATCGTGGTCGACGACGGCTCGACCGACAACAGCGCGCGCGTCGCCGGTTCGATGGCGAACGTCACGGTGTTCCGCTTTCGGCGCAATTTTGGACAGACCGCCGCCTTCGACGCCGGCTGCCACGCCGCCCAGTACGAATACGTGATCACCATGGATGGCGACGGGCAGAACGACCCCGCCGACATTCCCAATTTGATTGCGCATCTGGAGGCCAACAATTTGGACGTTGTCTCGGGCTGGCGCGTCCACCGGCAGGATACATTTGGCAAGCGCTTCGTCTCGCGCGGCGCAAACCTGCTGCGCAAGGTGTTTCTCAACGACACCATTCACGACAGCGGTTGTTCGTTGAAGGTCTACCGGCGTGAGTGCTTCGACAACGTCCATCTGTACGGTGAAATGCACCGGTTCATCCCGGCGCTGCTTGAAATGCGGGGGTTCTCCGTCGGAGAGCTGCCCGTCAATCACAGGCCGCGCCGGAGCGGGACGTCGAAATATAACGCGGTCCGGACCATCAAGGGCCTCGCCGATATCGTGCTGCTCTGGTTCTGGCGCAGCTATTCGGTCAGGCCGATCCATCTGCTCGGCGGCATCGGCGTTCTGTTCTTCCTCATCGCGGCGATTTTCGGCTTGCGCACGGTCTGGCTGTTCGTCACCGACAGGAAGTTGTCGAGCACGCTGGAGCCGCTGCTGACTGTCTTCAGCTTCATCGCGGGGCTGCTGTTCGTGTCGCTGGGAATCCTGACCGACATCCTGATCAAGATCTACTATGCGATATCCGCTGAGCGCTATTATTCGGTTCGCGAGATCGTCAAGAACGGCGCGATTATGAAGGTGACCAGCGCCCCAAGCAAGCTGAGCGAAGTGCATTCCGGGCGCGCATCGACCGACGCCTCATGATTGCACCCGGCGCACAATCAATGACCCGCGACGTGTCGCCGGTATCGGCTTCGTTGAACCAGGTCGGCATCAGCGCATTTCCGTTGTCTATCGGACGCGACACTGGACGCGGCCTGGAACGGGTGATTGCGGAGTTGGTCACAGGCCTCGATGCCATTGGGCAGCCTTACGTCTTCCACGATCGCGGCATGCTCCTCACCGAAGCCGCGGTGCTTAGGCAGGCACCGAATTTCCTGTGGGATTTGCGCGGCGTCCAGCACGACGTCTGGTTCGGCGTCTATTCGGTGTCGTCGATCTTCATAATTCTGGCGCGCAAGCGCCCGGTCGTCACCGGGGTTTACGATCTCATTCCCTTTCTGGCGCGGGGTTACGACAATTTCCTGAAATACTCCATCAAGCGCCGCTGCATCGAATTCGCGTGCCGGCATAGCGACGGACTGATCGTGCCGTTTCCATCGACGGCCAAACAGGTGGTCGACATGTTCGGCGTGCCGGCGGATCGTATCGGCGTTATCCCGCTTGGCATCGACCACAGCAGATTCTGGTGTGATGCCGCGATTCCCAAGCGCAAATTCCGCATCGGGTTTTTGGGCGAAGCCAAGCGGGCGAAGGGTCTCGATGCCGCGATCCTCGCCTTTGCCGACGTTGCCAGGCAGAATCCGGATGCGTTCCTCGCAATCGCAAGCGGCGGCAATGAACTGGAAGAGATGAAGGATCTGGCGCGCAAGAACATTCCGCCGGATCGATATGAATTTGTCGGCTTCGTGCCCGAGGAGAACATGAGGCAGTTCTATTCTGAGTTGGATCTGTTCTTGTTTCCCTCCAGGTATGGATTCGGCCTGAGTGCGGTCGAGGCCATGGCGTGCGGAACGCCGGCAATCACCGGTCGTACGCTTGATTCGACGGAATTCTTTACCCACGAACTATCGTTAGTCGATCCTGACTCGCCCTCGGAACTGGCCGATCGGATCTCGCTGCTTCTGAATGACCGCGAGCGCTATGCCGAGCTGCGGCAATGGGGGCTGCAGCAGGTCCAATCGTTGTCGTGGACTCGCATGGCAGAAAAGTACGTGGAGTTCTGGAAGGAGATCCGCTCCCGATACACATCCCGACTTTAGTCTTCCGGCGGAAACTCACCGGCGCCCGCGAATACGGTACTTTGCGCGTCAGGAATTTTCGGCACTTCAAAGGTTTCGCATCATTGTCATCAACAAATTCAGTGTCGCCTAAAACAAAATCGAGCGATGTTTTGCGAATACTTGCAACGGTCGGGCTCCTCGCCGCGAATCTGGTGTCGATTGCCACCTATTTTTGGGCCCTCTCCCAATACCCAACTGCAGATCAGACCTCGACTTTGAAGCGGCTCGGTGCATTTCTCGCCGACGTGAGATCCATTCAGTTGAGCGATGGATCTCTTATCTCTAATCTTCTGATTGCCTACCCGGGAGAGTGGCTGAACTCGATCCTGAGCCGTTTGTATCAGCTCAACGATCTGATCGTCTGGGACATTCACTACACGCCGATCTTGCCGTTTGCGTTTTTTCAGGTCGTCGTTGCACTGGTCTTGATGGCTTATCTGGCCTCGCTCGTCGTGAGATTGGCCGGCGCGTCCGCCTGGAGCTCGAACGCTTTTCTGTTCACGCTGCTCGTCGTCATGAACTTTCCGATGCTCAAGGGCATCGCGAAGGTTCTCAAATACGACATTCTGTCTACATTATTTGCCGCCATCGCCATCCTTCACTACGTCGGATATCGCGCATTTGGGCGCAATGGCGTGGCCGTGATCGCGATATTTTGCGGCCTCGCCTATCTGGAGAAAGACACCTCGCTCTCGATCACGATCCTGATTTGCTGGCTCGAGCTGATGTTGATACCGCTCGTGGTGCCGGCGCCGCGCGAGGCGGCGGCCGCGGCGGGACGATTTTTGGTGATCTTCGGCCTGACCATTTTAGGAACGTGCGTGTTGCTGGTGCCAAAGATCTGGCTCAATCCGCTCCAGATGCGCTCAATCTTCGCCAGCGTGCCGCTGTATTTCGTCAATATCAAGCCGTCGATTGCGCTGCTGCCGCTCGTGGCCCTCTTGCTGATTTACCTGGGGCTGCCGGCGATCCGTAAGCGATGGCCGGCGCTAGTGCCGTCCAAGGTGCCGGCGCAAGTCGCCACGATATTCTTTTCAATCATTTCGCTGACTGTCGTGGCACTTGGCGTGTCGGCAATATTCTTCCAGCAGAATGTTCTGTTTGATCCGACAATCGTCGGCAACGACATCGACGTTGAAGCGCTTCGCGCGGAATCGATCTACGTGGCCAGGCCGATTGCCTACAGCGCCATCACGACGATGGATCACAGCGCCATGCTTCAGCATCTCAAGGAATTCTGGAGCATGGCGCGGGTCATCTTCTACACTTTGCCAGAGATCACCCTGGTGATGATCGTCGCCGCCGCGCCATTGTTCCTGTTTTTGGCGCGAAGAAATCGGTCCGTGCTTGATCGTCACGCGGTACCGCTAATCCTCGTTTTGTTCTTCCCGGTGGCGATGCTGAGCGCGTTTAGCTTCGCGGACCTGCCGTTCGAGCCGAAATACCTCGTTCTGGTAAGCCTGCTACTGACGATTTTCGGCGTCTATCCAATGTTGGTATGGTTCGAGAACATCAGCACCGCGACCACCGCTGCGGTACAGACAACTGTCGCCGCTCTGATGGTGCTGGTCGCACTGTCGGCAGCGCCGTCATATTTGCGATACAAGAACGTCGTGCGGGACCGGGCGCTGGACAATGCCGCTGCGCTAGACATGAATCGCTACATCTGGTGGACGTGGCCGGGATGGGGCGAGACGGCTTACCCAATGAGCAGGTACGTCGAACAGAACGCTACGACCAAGCCCGTGACTATCGCGTTTGATTACTGGGCGCCGTTCTATCGCGCACCGGGATTGACCTGGCTGGAAGCTGATTTTGCGAAATGTCAGTCAATGGATGATCTGAAGAAACGGTTGCAGGAAATGGAGGCGCGGTCGGTCGACTTTCAAATCATCAGCAAGAACATGAGTAATAGGCAATGGTGCTTGAATTCCATACTTGGGAAGATGAGGGACAAGGCCCTCTTCATTGATAGTCAACAGGGATTCGAATACGGCTGGTTATTCCGGTTCAGCGATGTTCTGGAGGCGTTTCCCCGCTAGGTTCGTGGGAGGCTCGGCCCCCGATTTCACTGGAAAGCTAAGTCCTTGGAACCCAGCCTCGGGCGGTTAGCCGATGGCTTCTATCCCAGATGGCGGTTGCGCTGTTTGTGAGAATTGCTCACTGTGCTAGTGAATGTCTCGTGCTCTTCTCGATTTGGGAGGATGTCGCCGCAGATCAGTTCCGGTATCAGCATCAGCTCAGCGAGTACCGCGATGCCTTCCGGAGGTCGAGCGCAACTTTTCCAGTTGTGCGGCGCTGAGCACGAAGGCCCCGTTGCGGCGACTCCTCCTCGCGGCGGCGATCTTTCGCGAGCAGAACTGCCGCAGCCGATTTTGGCAACAACACAGGCGAACCCGGCGATGTCCTCGCCCGTGCCCATGTCGATCAAATTGCTGCCGGCATAGCCTTGAACAGGTGCACACACGCATTCGCCATCGAAATAGAGGAACTCGCGTCACAATGTGCCGCTGCCGCAAGCTGCGATGCTTGTCGCACCTGACATCCTCGCCTCCTGGAAACGGCCGATCAACGTGGTAACGACGTGGCTCCGCTCAGGTGATAATTGTCGCCTGGGCCGTAGAGATTGGCTGGCGAGCGCTGGTGAAGTCGCAGCCATGCAGGCCGCGATAGGCTTCCGCCTTGATGTCGGCAATCTTGGCAATGGCGTAGGGCCGGTTGGTCGGCTCCAGCTGGCCGGTCGGAACGCTGTCCTCGCGCAGGCGCACGGTATGAGCTAGGGACAGATGCAGGACGAGCCGAGAAACATCAGCTTCTTGGCACCGTTCTGATGCGCAGCTGGATCACGTTCGCAGCGATGGGATGTCGTGATAAACTCGGCGCGCAGCTTGTTGTTGGCGAGGTGCCACCAAAGTTTGCCGCAGCGAGAAAGATTCACCTGCGGCCGCACACGTGCGAAGCAGTCGAACAGCGCAGCAGCAAGTGGTGTACGCTTCGAGCGTGGTGCATCAACTGATTTCCTTGATTTCGAAAAGCCGAAGGAAATCCAACCGCACTCCATTCTTTGCCAGATATTCTTTGGCCGCCGAGAGAAGATCGTTAACAGCAACAGCGTCGTAGCCCTCAACATTGGCGCTAAGGGCTAAATATGTCTCTACGACCAAAACCCTCTTTATGCCACCAGCAGTCAGTTCTTTGGTTTCCCAAGCGGTCGTGGCGTGCGGATGATTGAAGCTCATCAGTAGTTGTCCCAACGTTTCAAGCAAATCCCATGCGCACCCCCGGAATGGATTGAACCGCCGGCAGCTCCCAACAGTGCAATTACCACATGTCGCCGTAGTTAAGTACTACCTCGCGGGCGTGAACGAGGACCGCAGACACTGTCCCGACATATCATTTGTCGTGCACCGCATCGAGTGGCGCTTGTCGTTTTCGATACTGCATGAGTTGATCATTTATACTAGGACGCGAATGTCAGCAACTGCCGAGCAGCATTTGCCACATGACTAACCCGTCCAAACTGACCAGGCTGATGCCGCATGTCCCGCCGACAGAGGTCTTCAGTCTGGCGATACGACGCCGGTCGCCGTTCAGCTCAAGAGTCCTGGAGGAGTTCCAAGAAACCGGCGAAGGTCCTCCTGTTTGGACTAAAACCCAACCTTCCCAGAACTTCCTTAGCATCGGCTGCTTGCAGCGTCGTAGACCAGCTCGTTTGAAGCAAGCACGAACATCCCGCTAGTATGGCTTTCCAGGTACACAGCCCGCTATGCACGGCTCAGGACGGGAAGATTGGTCATCGAGCCTTTGAACAGGTACGTAGGTCTGCAGTTCGCACTCTTCCATGATAATGGAGAGTCTCGATCCTTTGTATTTGTCGCCGTCGAAGAAGACGGCGTAAGGCAATTGCTGCTTCCCGGAAAATGAACCTACCTGTCTAATACAGACAAAAGATGACCCTGGGCCGTGATTGGTCTTCCGCACAGAGGACATTTCGAGCGGGCCTGTAAGATGCGCATTGTTGGCTGCTCGCGTTAATCCTGTCCGCTGTGCATTGTCCGTCAATGGATTTTCCGGAGGAGCCGCAGGCGGTCCAACTGATGTTTCTGGCCAGACCGAGCATGCAGACAGAAGAAAACATAGCAACGGAGTCAAGCGTTTCAATGCACTCATAGCCCCAAACCCAACGATCGCAGCGATTGCTGGGGCAAGGGCCCCGCAAGCATCCACTATCTGGTCATGATTATCGGCGCCCTCTGCGCGTGAGTCACTCCCGTCCCGTGGCGGAGAACGAACGGAACCTAGGTAGCTCTTTCGATCGACAGAACGCCCCGCCAATTTGATCCAAGCGCCTCGAGCACAATCCATTCAAATGCCATCTTATTCCTCACCTGTCACTAGAGCGTCATGATGTTGCCTTCAATACGGGTTCTGGAACGCTGGCGGACCTCTTCGATCTGAGTATCCTTGGTTCGAATACGGAGGATGGCCGAGGGACAGCTCCTCGGATCCTGTCAGGTATGAAAAGCGGCTGCAGTGGCTTCACATCACGATTCGCGGCCTTAACCCCCTGCCATCGTCCCAAGACGTTGTACACCTCACGGTAGCATGCGAGAGTACCTTCTTCCGCGTATTTTTTCGGCGAGGCTCGCGCTCCGGTGCCGTTTCTGCTGCGTCTCGCCGCGATCCCGTGCCGCCCGGAAGATCGTCTCTGCAAGTTGGGCGGGGTCTCTGGCGGGACGCCGCCAACAACGCTGGTGTTGGTATTCTAGTCGGACGGTCCGGCTACGCAAGTCATTCTCAATAGTTCGGCGTCAACGGGCAACGTCACCGGTTTGAGCTTTACAATGATGGTACGATGCCATCACTCAAAAATAATGCCGTCGCAGGTAATCGGGCGGACGAAACCTCGTCGGGGCGGCGACTCCTCAGTAGAACACTTTTTCCATGGCCGGCGCCTCGCATGGAAGCGCGGCGCCAGCGGGATGAGAATTGAGGGGAGGGTTGGTAGCATGCGACCGGTACGTTGACGGTTAGCGCCGGCGTTGCGCTTCGTAAGGGTCACGCGCGCCTGGATCTGTCGCCAGATAGACGCGTCCATTCGTGTTGGGGTCGGAGTTGTCGGAGGCTGAGAATACGAGGACGGGCGGGTCCTGACCTGTCTGAAGGAAAATATAGCGGCCGCCGCCCAATGCAGAGACCTCGGCCTCCGGGATGTGCGCCGGTCCGAGCGCCGTACCATTCTCTGTCAACGCGAGCGTGGCACGGCTTAGGTCGCTCGGGACGTCTCCTTTTGCTCCCGCAATCTTGTGGTAAGTCACATAAGCGTTGCCACCGATCTTGATGAAAGGTCTGTGCAGCACGTCGGCATCGAGCGATGGCCTGTACGTTGCGTCAAGGCACCATGCGATTGGAAGGTACGCCGCGATAGCTGCGAACGCCATTATGATAGGTCTCATTCCGATTGCGACTCTGCTAAGACTGCGCCAAGTTGTGAACAACTATACCGTCTGGTCGTTGCTGTCTATTTTCTCTAAGGTCTGAAGCGTTCTCAGACGAGCGGCCGACCTCCGAATGGTCAGTCTTCAACCATCAAATATTCAGAGCGGAGATTGCTCAACGGCGCGCAGCCTGATCGACTTCGTTCATGGCCTCGCGATAGCGAGCAAGGGCGATGTCTTCGCGATATTTCTCTGCGATATCGATCGCACGAACGCCCTTGTCCTTCGTGGCCTGACGATCGCCGGCCGCCTCGCGAATGGCGCGCGCGAGCTCGGCTGGAGCTTCGGGAGGAACGACCCATCCGATTTCTGCTTCTCCAATTACCAGCGCGCCTTCGGAACTGGCTTCCGAGGTGATCACGACAGGCCGCCCGATCGCCAGGATATTATAAAGACGGCTGGGGATCGAGACACCGGTGACATTGCGGCGATAAGGAATAATCCAGAGATCTGCGGCCGACAAAAACTCCACGAGTTCGTCTTCGGGAACAGGTTTCAGGATCGTGACATTCTCGAGTCGGTCCTTGCCGTAGAGATCATTGAGCGTGGCCCAGCCCACGCCCCATCCGGACAGGATGAAATGAATGTCCGTCCGGTGTCGCAACAGGCGGGCCGCTTCAAACACACTGACGGGATCGTGTGTGAAGCCGAGATTGCCGGACAGACCGACGATGAATTTAGACGAATCCGCAGCACGAAAGCGGCTGGCCGGATCGATCGTTCGATAGCCAATCGACGTCAGTGCCCAGTTCGGAATGTAGCGAAGCTGCTCTGGGGTAACACCGCGATATTTTTTGATCAGCGGCGGCACGTCGCGCCCGATCACAACGATCGCATCAAGGCGTCGGAACAACAGCGTGTTGGCAAAGCGAATGAGGCGAGCCGCTAGCGAGGTCGAGCGGACCATGCCGGCTGCCTGGAGGGCTTCCGGATAGAGATCGTATACTAAAAGCGTGGCCTTTGCTCCGCGCAGTTTTCCGGCGACGAGCACACTGTAGGGCAGAGTGAACGGCGTCGTGACGCAAAACACGATGTCGCCCGACCTTGCCCGCCGCAGGACCGAGAAGAACATCTGGGCCGCGAGCAGGCAGATCGCTGCAGCGCGCTGAACGATCGCCGACTTGCGAGGATTCCAGCTTTTTATTTCGACGACCTCGGGCTTGCCGATTTGGCCGGTCGCGCGCGAGCCTGGTGTCGCCGAGATCACAACGACCTGCCGATCCCTTGCGAGGCACTCCGCGATCCTGCCGACATAGATTGCCGTCGTGGTCGTGTCGGGCGGATAGAACTGGGCCGCGATGATCAGTTTTGCGGAAATGGCCATTTGCAAACGTGATCCTCAGGCGTTTGGCTGGTGGCCGTTTGGGTGGCTTTCCGTCTGATACGCCTCGTACGCGCGCTTTAAGCCATCCTCGAGCGGCGTCGTCGCGCGCCAGCCGAGCTTGTCGAGGCTGCCGACATCGAGCAGCTTGCGCGGCGTCCCGTCGGGCCGCGAGGTGTCGAAACTGATCTCGCCGCGATAACCGACGATTTCCGCGACCAAGCGGGCGAACTCGGCAATGGTAATGTCCTCGCCAGTGCCAATGTTGATCAATTTGTTGCCCGAATAGGTCTTCATCAGGTGCACGCAGGCATCCGCCATGTCGTCGACATAAAGGAACTCGCGCCGCGGCGTGCCGGTGCCCCACACAATGACACTCTTCGCGCCCGACACCTTGGCCTCGTGGAAACGGCGGATCAGGGCCGCGACCACATGGCTCATTTCGGGATGATAATTGTCGCCGGGCCCATAGAGATTGGTCGGCATCACGCTGATGAAGTCGCGTCCGTACTGGCTGCGATAGGCCTCGGCCATCTTGATCCCGGCGATCTTGGCGATCGCATAGGGCTCGTTGGTCGGCTCAAGCGGGCCCGTCAGGACGGAATCTTCCCGCAATGGCTGCGGCGCCATTTTCGGATAGATGCAGGACGAGCCCAGAAACATCAGCTTCTCGGCGCCGTTTTGATGCGCGGCCTGGATCACGTTAGCCGCGATCGCGATGTTGTCGTAGATGAATTCTGCCCGGAGCGTGTTGTTGGCGGCGATGCCGCCGACCTTTGCCGCGGCGAGGAAGATCACCTGCGGCCGCGTCTTCGCGAACCAGTCGAACACGGCGGCCTGGTTGCACAGATCAACGTCGCGCCGGTCCACGGTGACTAGCTTGACGTCCTCCCCCGCCAGCCGGCGCACAAGCGCGCTGCCGACCATGCCGCGATGGCCGGCGACGTAGACACTCTTGCCTGTCAGCTCAAACGGAGCGTTTGCCACTCGTCGCGTCCCGTTTTGCTACCGCCAGATCGCTCGCCATCATCTCCGCGACGAGCTCTGCAAAGCTCCGCTTCGGCGTCCAGCCGAGCACCTCGCGCGCCTTGCTGGCGTCGCCGACGAGAAGATCGACCTCGGTAGGGCGGAAATAGGTGGGATCGATCTTCACGACCGTCTTGCCGGTCTTGGTGTCGACGCCGGTCTCGTCGACGCCCTCGCCGCGCCATTTGATGCGGCGGCCGACTTGCGCGAACGAGAGTTCGACCATCTCTCGCACCGAGTGCATCTCGCCCGTGGCGAGCACGAAATCGTCAGGCCTGTCGGCTTGCAGAATCTTGTGCATGCCCTCGACGTAGTCGCGCGCGTGGCCCCAGTCGCGCTTGGCTTCGAGATTGCCTAGGTAGACCGTCTCCTCCAGCCCGACCTCGATACGGGCGACAGCGCGCGTGATCTTCCGGGTGACGAAGGTCTCGCCGCGGATCGGGCTCTCGTGGTTGAACAGGATGCCGTTGCTCGCGAACATGCCATAGGCTTCGCGGTAGTTCACCGTGATCCAGTAGCCGTAGAGCTTTGCCACGCCGTAAGGCGAGCGCGGATAGAACGGCGTGGTCTCCTTCTGCGGGATCTCCTGGACGAGGCCATAGAGCTCTGAGGTCGAGGCCTGGTAGAACCGCGTCTCCTTCTCCATGCCGAGGATGCGGATCGCTTCCAGCAGGCGCAGGACGCCGATGCCATCGGCATTGGCGGTGTATTCCGGGCTCTCAAAGCTCACGGCGACGTGGCTCTGGGCGGCGAGATTGTAGATCTCGGTCGGCCGGATCTGCTGCACCAGGCGGATCAGATTGGTCGAGTCCGTCATGTCGCCGTAGTGCATTTGGAACGGCACATTGCCGACATGGGGGTCTTGGTAGAGATGGTCGACCCGCGCGGTGTTGAACGAGGACGAGCGCCGCTTGATGCCGTGCACGACATAGCCGAGCGACAGCAGGTACTCGGCAAGGTAGGCGCCGTCCTGTCCGGTCACGCCGGTGATGAGAGCGATCCGCTGTTTGGATACTTGAGAGTTCATACTGTTCCAGGCAACCGAGTTTGCTAGCGACGATTTGTTGAGTATCGCAGTTCTCTAGCGATGTCTTGTTTCGTAATGCAGTGCGGTTGGCAAAATGCCCCAAAATTCAAGTATCATAGTGACGCGTCTCCACTTGTGGGCTGTCAAACCTCGGTATTTTCAAGCTTAGTGCCAAACCTCAAAGCTGTGGTTGAGGAACTACCAGACAGCTTTCGCCGGTTCCAATGTTAATTCGCCGAGGCAAAGTGGATTGCTCGACGTCCGCCTAGTTCTTATAGACGTCGGTCGAATCGAGGATTTTCTAACCTTCGAGGGGAGGTTGGAGTGAGAGAGCGCAATGACAAGAGTTTGCTCAGAACGGGCGCAAGTTGCATCGACCGATGTTGAAAAGGCCGCTGCCGCAACCCAGACCGGCTGTTTGAGGTATCCGAGATTAGCGGCGCTGATCCGGAGAACAGGAGAATCCAAAAAAGGGGGCGTCAGCAGTATCGTTGTTTGGATGCGGACTATCCGCGAGCTAAATAGTTCTGTGGTATGGGCCGTCTTGCTCATTGCCATGGTGAATGTGTCCCCAGGGGTACCAGGGGACACGGCCTGCAATTACAGGGGATGCTGTTGACTGAAGCAGCCGTTTATAGACGTGTAGCCTCTACCCCGATCTGCGATGGACCATCATGATGGGGGTGTTCGGCTTGGCGGGGTCATGAATAGGACTCGCCGTCCATAACTCGCTGGCAACAGGCAAGGGCAATATCTGCATATCCACCCACCACGCCTTTTCGTTCCCATGCCGATGGAGAGCGTGGTGGTGAGAGCGGCATAACGGAACGGTGAATTCGTCGCTGACCTTGCGGCCGAGCGTTCGCGGCTGGGTGAACTTGAGGTGGTGGGCGTCGGACGGAGCCTGCTTGCAGACTAGGCAAGGCTGTGCGCGGACAAACGCAAGGTGGGCCTTGCTTCGCTTGCGCGGAGGCTCCTTGGGGAAGGCGAGGCCCCCCTCGCTCTGATCCGCCGGCTCATCGGTGTCTGGGCCTGCGATAACGGCTTGGTCTCGGGAAGGCCCTTGCACCGGTCCCTCTCCTGGGCTGCTCCCAGGCCCAGATCGAGGCATGTCGTTTTCCGTCTCAGGCCGAGCCATTTCCTCGAGCCTCATCTGATAGGCCGCCTCCAGGGCCCGGGCGTCGGCCTGCAGCAGCGTGTTCTTCAGTGGAAGGCTCGCTTTGGCCCAAGCCAGGAGGTCGTCGCCATCCCTTAAGGTCGCCAGCTGGGCTAACAGCCGCTTTCGTAGGTCAGCGGATTGCTGAAGCTCCAGGACCGCCGGTCGGTTCAACACCGCCTTCGCCGGCTTCCCCTTGGGGCCGGGAGCCACTTGCGGCGCGGCGGCAGCGGGAGGTCCGGCGATGGCGTCCGGGGCATCCAGATCGTCCTCACCGGCAATGCCGACAAGAGCGAACAGGGCGTAGCGGCGGGCATAGGTCAAGGACGCGCCCATGCGGTGGGGGGCCTCGACATCCTTTGCGGCGCAGACCGGCAGGTCAGAGGAAATCCATTCTCCGGAGGCATGGGCCAGCAGCGTCGTGAGGTGTATCTGACCTGAGATCTGCTCGATACGCGTAGTCTGGATCGTTGCGATCTCCTGCTGGCTCAGTGTCTTGCGGACGATGTCTAAGCCGGAAGCCAAGGAAGCGTAACGAAAAGTCCTATCGTCCTCCCGTGGGAACGGCGACCGGATGACCGCCGTCAGGGTTTTTTCGGGGTTGGTCAGCGCAGCCTGGGCCTTCGCCAAGGCTGCAGCGAGGGCGCCTATGCGCTCACTGGACTGATGCACGAGCGACCTCCACCCGCAGAGCCTCGAAGCTGATCGCGCCAGATTTGGAACGCTTGGCCTTGATACCGTGTCCGGTGGCTTCCTTCGCATCCTCCGGAACCAGCTTCTTCAATTCGGCTTTAGCGAGCTCATGGTCATCGTGAGCATATCGGGTGCGGAGGTAAGTCGCGGCAAGTCCAGCCCAGGAGTTGGATGTTGCCATATCGACGATCTTGATGGCCTCGAGCCGAGGACGCGGCGTTTCAATTCCGAACAGTGCCGGTGCATCGCCGCTTTGCACGCAGCGCCAAAACTGCTTTTCGGCCGTCAAAAGAAGGTGCTGGTAAAGAGGGTCCGCATGTACCGTGATTTCAACCCACTTTCCACCGCCCGTGATAATGGAAAGCACCGCGGAACGTGCCGACACGACCCACATGTTGTGCTGCAGTTGAGCCATGTGCTTGTCCGCTGCCGCTTCCTCTGAAAAATTCCAAGGCAGCATGAACTTGGCTTCGAATACCGCCCCGGTCTCCTTCACACGCCCGTCCAGTGTTGCTCCCATCCATTTGTGGACCGGGTGCCGGGCCCTTCTTTGAACGTCTTCAACGCGGTTGCCGCTGCTTCGCTCATACCAGGTCCGGTTGAGGTCCTCTGTGATAGTCCCAAGTTGAACGATCAGCTCACCACTCAAATCCACAGCCTCGACCTCACCTCGTTTCTCACGCCAGAGCCGAATGAGCTTGTCTTGGTCCTCTCCCATAATGATCCGGGCGTCGGACCCCCCAATGAAATCTCTTCTTGCATTCCGAAGCTGAGCTGCGTTGATCATGAATCTCTCCATCGAAAATCGACAGAAGTGATTATAATGTACATTTTAGACAAATCAATCCTTTTTCGACATATTAGACTAAAAGGAGTTTGAGATGATTTCTCCGATGCAATGTCGAGCAGCCCGCGGCCTCTTGGACTGGAGCCAGCAGCAGTTGGCAGACCGCTCAAAAGTTGGGATCGTAACAATTCGCCAGCTTGAAGCGGGGGTTCACGAGCCTCGGCGTTCGACATTGCAAGTAGTGCGCTTCGCCTTCGAAGCAGCCGGTGTCGAGTTCATTGAAGAAAATGGAGGTGGCCCGGGCGTCCGCCTCCGGAAGCCAGTACGATAGTGCCGCGAACGGAAAGGCATGCTTGCTCCGAGCCTTGCCTGGTCCACTCCGAGATATCTGTTAAGTGAATAGACCTGCCGTATTCTTTGACCGTGATGGCGTCCTAAATAAGGACACGGGCTATTTGTACGATCAAGCGAACTTCAAGTGGACGGCAGGTGCGCGCGAAGCTGTGAAGTCGGTCAACGACGCCGGATATTTTGCTTTCGTCGTCACGAACCAGTCAGGAGTTGCTAGGGGATTGTACAAGGAAGCCGATATCAGAGCTCTTCATACCTGGATGTCTAAGGAGCTGGCTAAAATGGGCGCTCACATAGATGCGTTCGAGTATTGTCCACATCATCCTGAGGCAAGCGTTGAGCTTTACCGCACTTCGTGCACCTGCCGAAAGCCTAAGCCTGGCATGATCACGAAGATCATGAATCGCTTCCCCGTTGATTCTGCTCGGAGCTTTCTCATAGGCGATAAGCTCACTGACATCGAAGCGGCAACCGGAGCGGGAATACGCGGCTACCTTTTCGGGGGCGGGAATCTTCAGCAGTTCGTCCGTAGCCATTTACCCGCCAGATAAACAAGCCAATCAGGAGAGACGTCCAATCACCAGACGCGCCGAACATGTTCTGACGTAGGTCGTGCAGTTGCCTCGTACAGCCCTTACGTGGAGAGAGCCGCCACTTTAGTCATGATTGCTCGCATGACGTCCTCGATTGTGGGCAACGGTAAGCCGCAAATCGGGAGCGAGGCGTCGCTGTGAGATTAATTCGCTCCTTGGCCTTTTCACTCAGCGGCAAGAGGAAATAGTCCGTCACCTGTCTGTTTGTTGCTGGATCCAGCCTCAGCGCCAAAATGAGCTCGGCGGGTTCGATAATCCGCCGATGTACCAGCGAGGCGGGCGCGTGTCGTGGCGCGATGTAGCAGCGAGCCATTCGAAGAGAAATGGCGAGCCTGCTGTCAATAGTCATCACTTTGGTGTCCTCGTCGAAGGCGGCCGCAGCGCCAAGTGCTCGAATGCGCATGGCAAGCTTCGATGCCTGTTGCAGCAGTTCAGCATCAGATTGTCGGCGCGCGTCAAGGTAATCAAAATCGCGATCAGAGTTCACATAGCCGACCCGGCGGAAGGCTTCCCGCAGGCTGCCGAAACGGTATGCATAAAGAGGCGGGCTCGGCATGCCGTTCGTCGCCGCCATTATCGAGACGCTCAACTTCCCATTTGCTGCGAGCGCCTCGCGCAGCTTTTTCAACAACTGC
Organism: Bradyrhizobium sp. LB8.2; assembly: GCF_040548035.1. Lineage (NCBI taxonomy): Bacteria > Pseudomonadati > Pseudomonadota > Alphaproteobacteria > Hyphomicrobiales > Nitrobacteraceae > Bradyrhizobium > Bradyrhizobium sp. LB8.2. The sequence continues at coordinate 50,318 of NZ_JBEPQV010000025.1, forward strand.
TCATCCGAAAGCCTGACATACTGCTCTTTCAGAAGCTCTTGAGCCTTGAGAAAAATGCTTCTGTCAACGATCGGCTCATAGAGACCAGTCGCTCTGACCCATAATTCGGGTGGGTTCTTTTTCATCACCTGCTTGAGCCGGAACGACTTGCGGTTATAGACGCTGTTGCCGATGTAGGCTTCGTTGCTCAGTATGTTGCGGATCATCCCTTCGGACCACCGTGTGCCACGGTGATTGGAAACTTGTTCTTTGTTGAGCAAGCGTACGATCGACGCTTGCGACCGTCGTCGGACAACATACTCCCAAAAAATTTGTGCGACGATTTGCTGCTCGTGCAGCGGTCCAGGCTGGACGAGGACTCGGTCGGTCTGCAAATGTTTGCGCTGTCCGCTGCCCAGAATGATGCCTCTAGAGCAGCGGTTTTCATCAACCAGTTCGCGCTTGAGGCCGTAACTGATGGCGCCGCCCTGCTTGAAGCCAAGGCTCGCCACGCGGCAGGCGCCGGCGTGAACCTTGACCGAAAGTTCTCTTGAATACTCGGCCGCCATCACTCGCTTGAGATTTTTCACAATGCCTGCGATCACACTGCCATCGTTGTCGAATTCTTCGGCGCAGTAGCAGACCTTGACCCCAGCCTGGCGGCAGGTGAACTCGTAATACGCGCTCTCATCGACGTCCTGGAATCTTCCCCAGCGACTGACGTCGTAAACCAGGATGTGATCAAAGTCCGCCCGGCCGTTGCGGACGTCGTCAATCAGCTCGACCAAACCTTCGCGGCATTGGATGCGAAGACCGCTCCGACCCTCGTCCGCGTAGGTGCGAACAAGAATCAGATCGTGCTGCGCGGCATAGACGGCGATGGCCGCCGCCTGGTTTTGGGTCGAGTATCGCTGATGGTCCGTTGACATGCGCACATACTGGGCCGCACGCCCGGTTCTGGTCGGCGACAAAACATCAGCTCGAGGCCGAACGATCAGTGCGTTGGCCATGCTTTGCCTCCGCCACGTCGATTGCGAGCCGGTCGTATCACCAACCAGACCACGAAGAGATATGCTTGCCGACCCAGTTCAGCACAACTGAGCAGATGACCGATGCCAAGCCGGCCCAAAGCCAGGATCGCCCCCGCGCTGCGCTGATCGATCTCAGATACAGAAATGCGCCGAGGAGAATGCCGTAGTTTCGACTGAATTCGCCATTGAGTCGGGCGATCTTCGACAGCTCGTTAGACGCTTGGACTTCCTCTGCCATCCGGCTGCTCCTTCAATTTCGCAGGACCAGCACCCTATAAACTCCTGTTTTGCCCGACGGCGCAAGCGGTATTTCGGCAAATCGAAAATGACGGTAAGTTCCGAAAGTCCGCAAACTGGCCTTCACTATGGGAGTGAACATCTAAGCGGCCGTCAGAAGCCCTAAGCATGATCTGGCGCGGTAACAGTAGTGGTTTGGGTTCATCGCCGCGGTGGGCCCTCCAAGACCTCCGCGAAAGGACTCAGAGGTTGGCGCCGAAAAAAGCGGGTAAACAGCTCCGGGATTTGCTTGGTCTTCGGCGGAGGATTTGCGTTCGACCGCGTCCGAGGTATTCCGGCGGTGGGTCGCCTGGTCAGCGCGGATCGCAGGCCAAATAAGCCCTTGCCTCCAAAGCGCTGAGCGGCTTCTTTGCCGGGCAGCGTCCAAGCTGACACAAGCAATTGTCAGATAGCCCGCCGGAACACACGTCCATCGGTCGCTCCGGAATGTTAAGGTGCTAAAGCTTGCCGGCGCGTCGCCAACGGCGGACCTTCTTCAAACTGATGAGCGATCGCAAATGAGGCGGGACTTGTCGGCCCTCGTGTGGTGGATTGCCTGGAGCAGATGGACGTCGAGTTCCTGATGAACGACGACCATGCCGCGGCCGGTGTTGCCAGGCCAGCACCACAAGCGAAGGTCAGCGAGCTTCCGAAGGCCGCCGCCAAGATCGGAGAACTAGTCGAGCTGATCAATCCCATCACCGGGCAGACGAACCTGTTGGTTCAACGCGAGCATTGAGGACGCGCGTGCCGGGAAGGCAGGCCGTGCTTTCGCCGCCGTCACTTCCAAGGTCAAGGCGATCGCCGAGCAGACGGCCAAGGGCGACCGGCGACATCGGCCAGCAGATCTGCAGCATCCAGTCGGTGACCGGTGCAAGCCATCAAAGAAATCTCGGACACGATCGAGCAATTGTCCAAGGTGACATCGACTATTGCCGCAGCAGTCGAGGAGCAAGGCATCGCTAAGTAGGAGATTTCTTGTGGTCAACCTATCGGACCGCGCGCCCGCCGTCAGTCAGCTCCCGTGCAAGCCGGCTCCCGGCCTGATTTCAACAGTTGCTCGACCATCGCGCTAATGCCTTGATGTTCCGCTGCAAGTCGCGTCTGGGCTCGGATAAGGTTTGATACAGCCCTTATTTGCGCGCCCAAAATATATGGATCGATCACCAGCATTTCGTACAGTTCGAGACTCTCCATGATGGAGGCGCTACACCGCCGGTCAAGGATAACCGCGGAGAGCCTAACTGCGACTGGTAGCGTCGCGCCTGCGTCAAGATTTTCAAGTAGCGCTTCCAACTCCCGGCGTGATGCGGCCAGCAGAGTGCGTCTCTCGTCGAGAGATTTTGAGATCTTGTTGATGTGGAGCATCACAGGCGCCTAGACTGTGCATTGCCAGCTCAACAAGCGAATCAGTTTCTATCTGGCGCGGGTCCTTAACAAGGCGAATTGGGCCCAAACAAATATCATCCCCAACTTCTATGTTGCTCGCATCAACATCCACTTGCATCCGACACGCGCCTCGGCGAAATTGATGTGGGACGAAATGATGATCTGTTGAGAGGATACATCGTGTCGCCCAAGAAAACGCGTTCAACTAACGCCCTGAAACACGGCGCCTATTCACACGCCGTGTTGCTTCCGCACGAAAGTCGCCGCGAGTACAAGCGGTTTGTCGCGGAGGTCGTCGCGGAATGGTGCCCCAACGGGCCGACCGAGCAGATGTTGGTCGATCGCTTGATCGATCTCATGTGGCGTCAAAAACGAGTAAAACGCCACGACGACCAGCTGTTGCAGGCACATATCGATAGCGTTCAGACATATAACCGGAGCCTGCCGCTTCGGGCGTCGCTGCAAGCCATGGCGCCAGAGTTCGCGCTAGCCGACACAGTTGAGAAGGTCGAAAAGCTCCTTAAGAAGTACAAGGTCTATGCCGACCTCGTTGTCCATTGGGTCCCGCGCCCAGCTGACGCTGAGACAGAGGCGTCTTGGGGCACTGCTATCTCCGAACGCTTGAAAAAGCTGGAAGTCGGTCAGGTGGTGGAAGGTCCCTCCGAAGTCACCACCTTCGTGAACCCGACCAAAATTGAGCTGCTGGAAGACCGAATGGGACGACTGGACGAGCGAATCTTGACGGTCACTAAGCGGCTTGTGCAGGTCAAAGCATCAAAAGAGTTGCTCGGCACACATAAAATTGCGCCGAAAATGCTGGCCGTACAGGCACCCGGCGCAACGAACTCGAGCGTCACGATCGATCACGAACCGGGCAGCAACGGAGCCATCAATTCGGAGAGTACTTCCAAGGAGAAATGGTGGGTGCCTGGGCCGATCGATTTCCGGACGGGAAACAAGGACATTCTGAACCATCTGGAAGATAAGGAAACCTCGGGTGCCATCTTTACGATGGCAAGGAAACTGTGAAGAAGTGAGGCATTGCAACGGAATTGAAATTGTTGGCGCTGCCCGACAAGGTTGCAAAACTCGCAGGACAAGACCTCCAGCCGGTTTTGGGAAATCGAATATAGACAGGTGGTTACACGCAGAAACACCCGTCCTCTACCGCTCGTCCGCGATCACCTTGCCGTCGTTCGGCAGCGCGCCGGGCCTCACCAGTTCAACGTCGCCTCCGAGTTTCGTCACTGCGCGCAAGCTGCCTGCAATCTCGTCGCGCAACGCGTCGCTCGCGGCCGCCGTTTCCACTTTCAGCGTCATCGCGTCGGTCTCGCCCTGGCGCGCGACGACGAGGCGTAGTCTTCCGAGCGCGGAATGGCGCTTGCCGATCTCGGCGACCTGCTCGGGTCGGACGAACATGCCCTTGACCTTGGTGGTCTGGTCGGCGCGGCCCATCCAGCCCTTGATGCGCATGTTGGTGCGCCCGCAGGGGCTGGTCCCCGGCAACGCCGCGGTGAGGTCGCCGAGCGCGAGCCGGACCCAGGGATGGTGCGGGTCGAGCGAGGTCACGACGATCTCACCGACGTCGTCCGGCGCCACGGGATCGCCGGTGCCTGGCTTGACGATCTCCATGATTAGATCCTCGTTCACGACCATGCCATCGCGCGCCCCGGTCTCGAAGGCGATGAGGCCGAGATCGGCGGTGCCGAAGGCTTGATAGGCGTCGATGCCGCGCGCCTTCATCTCCGCCTGGAGCGAGGGCGGAAACGCCGCGCCCGAGACCAGCGCGCGTTTGATCGAGGAGACATCGCGGCCCGAACTGGCAGCGGCATCGAGCAATATCTTCAGGAAGTCGGGCGTGCCGCTGTAGCCGACAGGGCGGTAGGCCTCGATCAGCTCGAATTGCTGCTCGGTATTCCCGGGACCTGCGGGGATCACGGCGCAGCCGAGCGCGCGCGCCGACGCATCGAAGATGAAGCCGCCGGGGGTGAGATGGTAGCTGAAGGTGTTGAGCACGATGTCATCGGGCCGGAACCCGGCCGCGAACAGCGCCCGTGCGCCGCGCCAGGGGTCGGCCTGTCGTCCCTCCGGCTCGAAAATCGGCCCTGGAGAGGTAAAGAGACGCGCGAACGATCCGGGCGCAGCCGCGACGAAGCCGCCGAAGGGCGTGGAGGCCTTGTGCAGGGCCGGCAGTTCCGACTTGCGCAGCACCGGCAGGCCTGCCAGGGCCGTCCTCGAGGTCACGGCGGCCGGATCGACGCCTTTCAGCCGATCGGCATAGGCGGGCGCGGTCATCGCGCTGCGCAGCACGCCTGGCAGGCGGGAGAACAGATCGGCCTCGCGCGCGGCTTGTTCGCGCGTCTCGAGGGCGTCGTAATGGGCGGTCATGGCTGATCTTTCCGGGTTGGCATCCGTTGCGCGCCGCCGCCGGCATGGGTATCAGACGGCCATTGGCGAGGTTTGAAGAGGACGTGATGGCGGACGAGGGAATCAGTGCGGCGGACGTCGTCGTGCGCCTGAAGCGCCGCATGATCGACGAGGCGCTGCCGCTGTGGTCGACGGTCGGCTGGGACCATGGCGCGGGCGGTTTCATCGATCGGCTGCACCGCGACGGCACCGCGGACGTGACCGGGCCGCGCCGGGTGTTCGTGCAGGCCCGCCAGATCTGGTGCTACGCCAAGGCTGCGCAGATGGGCTGGTACCCTGAGGGGCGCGCCGTCGCACTGAAGGGGCTCGAGCATCTGCTTGCCAAAGCAAAGGCGCCCGACGGCCGGCCCGGCTACGTGCACCGGCTGACGCCGGAGGGTGCGGTGCTGGACGGTCGGCGCGATGCCTACGACCACGCCTTCATCCTGTTTGCGCTCGCGACCGTCTATGCGCTCGACCAGGATGCACAGGTTCGCGCCGAGATCGACGCGCTGCTCGCCTTCCTCGACGGCCATCTGCGCTCGCCGCACGGCGGCGTCCACGAAGGCCTTCCGGTTTCGCTGCCGCGCCGGCAGAACCCGCACATGCATCTGTTCGAGGCGATGATCGCGTGCTTCGACGCAACTCACGATTTGTCGTTCCAGAACCGTGCCGGCGAGTTCTTCGCGCTGTTCCTCGCCAATCTCTACGACAAGCGAACGCGCGCGCTCGGCGAATACTTCGAAGAGGACTGGTCGAGGATCGCGCCGGTCAGCGTCGAGCCCGGCCACCAGGCGGAATGGGTCTGGTTGCTGAAGGGGTTCGAACGCATCACGGGCTGTCCGACCGGACAGCGGCGCGCCGAGCTGCTGGAAACCGCGCTGCGCTATCGCGACGAGGCCACCGGCTGCCTGATCGACGAGGGTGACGACGCCGGCAACATTCGCCGCACTACGCGCCGGCTGTGGCCGCAGACCGAGATTGCGAAGGCGTGGATCGCGCAGGCCGAATCCGGCGAGGCGGGCGCGGCGGACGAGGCGCGCATGGCGCTGGCGCGGCTCGAACGCCATTATCTCAGCCATCCGGTGCGGGGCGGCTGGTACGACCAGTTCGAGCGCGACGGCAAATCGCTGATCGACACCATTCCTGCGTCGTCGTTCTATCATGTTCTCTGCGCAGTCACGGAAGCGGAACAGGTATTGGAAAGTTAGAGCCAGCGCTTGCGCCGCTTGAAGCTCTTGAGGTTCTTGAAGCTCTTGCGCTGGTCGCCGGCGCCGCCGAGATAGAATTCCTTGACGTCCTCGTTGTCGCGTAATTCGTCCGCGGTGCCGTCGAGCACGACCTTGCCCTGCTCCATGATGTAGCCGTGGCTTGCCACCGACAGCGCAGCGCGGGCGTTCTGCTCGACCAGGAGAATGGTGACGCCGAGGTCACGATTGATCTTGTGGATGATCGAGAACACCTCTTTCACCAGCAGCGGCGACAGACCCATCGAGGGCTCGTCCATCAGGATCATCTTCGGGCGCGCCATCAGCGCGCGGCCGATCGCGAGCATCTGCTGCTCGCCGCCGGAAAGATAACCAGCCAGTCCGGTGCGCTCCTTCAGGCGCGGGAAATAGTTGAAGACCATGTCGAGATCGGCGCCGACCTCGCGGTCCCTGCGGGTGAAGGCGCCGAGCTTGAGGTTTTCCAGCGAGGTCATGTCGGCGACGATGCGCCGGCCTTCCATCACCTGGAAGATGCCGCGGCGGACGATCTTGTCGGGATCGATGCCGTTGATGCGTTCGCGCTCGAACAGGATCTCGCCGCGCGTGACTTCGCCGTCCTCGGTCTTGAGCAGCCCGGAGATCGCCTTCAGCGTCGTCGACTTGCCAGCGCCGTTGGCGCCGAGCAGCGCCACGATCGCGCCCTTGGGCACGTCGAGGCTGAGACCGCGCAGCACCAGGATGACATCGTCATAGACGACCTCGATGTTGCGCACGGCGAGGAGAGGCGGCGCGGATACGACGGTCGGGGAGGGGCGCTCGATGTGAGCCGCTTCACTCATGATCAGGTACTCTCTCGATGTCGTCATCTGCCTTGTGCGCAATTGCGCACTGGGGCGGGGTGACTCAGTATTCCAGAGACGCCGGAGATTCACCGGGAAGTCGCGGCGTACTAGATCCCCCGCTCCAGTGCGCGCTGCGCACAAGGCGGGGGATAACCGTTGTGCGTACGGCGAAAGCTAGGTTCACCAGCCCAGCAATTCCGGCTTGCGCGGCAGCTCGACCGTCTTGACCTTCTCGAGTTTGATCGCGCCCTTGGCCATGAGGTCGTTGAGGTCGCCGTCGGTCGCGCCCGCAATCTTGGTGCGGTAGAGATCGACCTTCAGCGTGCCGCGGTGGTCCTTGTCGGTCCAGCTCGAGGGATTGCAGACGCCTTCCATACCGGCCGGCACCCAGTCCTTCTTCTGGTAGAAGCCCTTGGCGACGTTCTCGCCGGTGGCGCCGCCGTTCTTGGCGGCCCAATCGATCGCCTCCTTCATGTAGAGCGCCGAGCACACCGCCGCGATGTAGTGCACGGGCCGATAGACCTTGCCCTTCGGGTCGGACATCTTCGAGATCTCCATCACCGTCTTCATGCCGGGCGCATCGCCGCCCCAGCTCACCGCGGTGCGCAGCGGGAAGATCACGCCGTCGGCGGCATCGCCGGCGGTCTTGGCGGCGTTCTCGTCCATGCCCCAGACATTGCCCATGAACTGGATGTCGACTCCGGCGGTCTTGCAGGCCTTCATCACCGAGATGTTGGACGCGGCGGTGTTGCCGAGATAGGCGTAGTTGGCGCCCGAGGATTTCAGGCTCAGGCACTGCGCGCTGTAGTCACCCGGCGCGAGCGCGAACACCAGCGGCGGCAGCACCTCGAAACCGAGCTCCTGCGCCATGGCTTCGCCGGCGGCCTTGGGTGCGTTCGGATAGGGGTGGTTGGCGCCCATGTGGACGAATTTCGGCTTGCCGGGTTTGCCCTTGGCCTTCCAGTCCTCGGCCGCCCACATCAGCATGGCGCGGAGCGAGTCCGAATAGCTCGGGCCGTAGAAGAAATTGTACGGCGCGGGCTTGGCCTTGCCGCTGATACCTTGGGGGTCGGTGAGCGCGGCGGCATAGGAGCCGGACATGTCGGGGATCTTGTCCTGGGCGAGGAAGCCGGTCAGCGCCTCGGTGTCCGCGGTGCCCCAGCCCATGATCGCGGCGACCTTGCTGTCAGGCGCCGACCATTTCTTGTAGAGCGCGATGGCGCGCGGCACCTGGTAGCCATAATCGTTGGTGTCGACGTTGAGCTGCTTGCCGCCGACGCCGCCGTTCTTGTTGACCCAGGCGAAGGTGTCGGCGACGGCCTGGCCGTAGGGCGTGCCGACGTCGGACGTGCCGCCGGAATAGTCTGCGAGGTGCCCGATCGCGATCTGCGCCTGCGCCCCTGACGCGAATGCGGCGATCGCCAGCGCAAGTGACGCGGTGCTCAAAAGGGATTTTGTCTTCATTGGTTGCCTCCTCCTGCTTATTTGTTGGTTAGAGAGTTGCCCGCGCTCAATGTGAGAACGGGTAGAGTTTCCAGTACGCCTTGATCTGCCGCCAGCGGTGGGCGAGCCCGTCGGGCTCGAACATCAGGAACGCGATGATGATCACCCCGATCGCGATCTCGCGCAGGAAAGTAATGTTGTTGTTGAGCGACAGCGCCTTGTCGATTGCGCTGCCCTTCAGCGCAACGCTGAGGAACTCCATCGTCTCGGGCAGCAGCACCACGAACGCGGTGCCCATCAGCGTCCCCATGATCGAACCGGTGCCGCCGATGATGATCATGGCGAGGAACAGGATCGAGCGTTCGATGCCGAAACCCTCTTGCGACACCACGAGCTGGTAGTGCGCATAGAGCGCGCCGGCGATGCCGGCGAAGAACGCGGCGAGGCCGAACGACAGCGTGCGATACTTTGTGAGATTGATGCCCATGATCTCCGCGGAGAGATAATGGTCGCGGATCGCCACCAGCGCGCGGCCGTCGCGGGTGCGCATCAGATTGGTGACGAGGACGTAGCTCGCGATCACATAGGCGAGCACGACATAGAAATATTGCCTGTCGCCGCGCAGCGTGTAGCCAAAGATCGAGAACGGATTGGCGCTGGCCGGCACCGAGCCGCCGGTGAACCACTCCGCGCGGGAGAAGAAGTCGAGCAGGATGTATTGTGCCGCGAGCGTGGCGATCACGAGGTAGAGGCCCTTCAACCGCGCCGCCGGGATGCCGAAGATCAGCCCAACTAGCGCCGTGACGACGCCCGCGAGCGGAATCGCGAAGAACACCGGAACATGTGCTTCGTTGGAGATATAGGCCGAGGTGAAGGCGCCGAGCAGGAAGAAGGCGGCGTGCCCGATAGAAATCTGGCCGGTGAAACCGACCAGGATGTTCAACCCGAGCGCCGCGATCGAGAAAATGCCGATCTGGATCAGGATGCTGAGCCAATAGCCGCCGAGAATTTGCGGCACGAGGCAGAGCAGCAGCACGCCGGCGATCGCAAAGTTGCGGCTGGTCGTGGTCGGGAAGATCGTGGTGTCGGCCGCGTAAGAGGTGCGGAAATCACCAGCAGGGATGAGGGCGGGGCCGGCCATGGATCAGATCCGTTCGATGTCGTGGGTGCCGAACAGGCCGTAGGGCTTGATCATCAGCACGATGATGAGGACGTAGAACGGCGCGATCTCGTAGAGATTGCCCCAGTGAAGATATTCGCTGTCCACATATTGCGCGATGTTCTCGAGTAATCCGATGATGATGCCGCCCAGCACGGCGCCGCCGACAGAATCGAGCCCACCGAGGATCGCAGCCGGAAACACCTTTATGCCGTAAGCGGCAAGGCCCGAGGATACGCCGTTCACAACGGCAACTACGACGCCCGCAACGGCCGACACCGTTGCGGAGATCGCCCAGGCCATCGCGAATACGCTCTTCACGGAAATACCGAGCGATTGCGCGACCTGTTGGTTGAACGCGGTGGCGCGCATTGCAAGGCCGTACTTTGAGGCGCGGAAGAACCAGGCCATGCCGATCATCATCGCGACCGAGACGACAAGGCTCATGACATAGACGGTCTGGATCTGGAGCCCGAGCAGGCTGACGGACTGGCTCTCGAACACGCGCGGGAACGGCTGCGGATTGACGCCGAACATCCATTTCAGCGTCGCCTGCAGCACGGTGGACAGGCCGATCGTCACCATGATGACCGAGATGATGGGTTCGCCGATCATCGGTCGTAGGATCAGGACCTGCACCGCGATGCCGAACACGAACATGAACACCAGCGTCATCGGCATGCCGATCCAGAACGGCACCTGGTATTTCGCGAGCAAGGTCCAGCACACCCAGGCGCCGACAAGCAAGAGCTCGCCCTGCGCGAAATTGACGACCTGGCTAGCCTTGTAGATCAGCACAAAGGACATCGCGACCACGCCATAGAGCGTGCCGACCACGAGGCCGTTGACCAGGAGCTGGATGAGGAAGGCGGTGTTCATGTTATGCTATCCTTCGCCTCTCCCCGCTTGCGGGAAGAGAGTTCATCGATTGGCAACGCGCGCTGTGTCGGAAGCGTGCTCACTCCGCGGCCTCCGCCATGTGCCGGTGCCCGCCCAGGTCCACAACCCTCAGCGTTGTACGTACGCGCTGCGTGGTGCCGTCCTGGAAGCGGATCACGGTGTCCACGGGGATGTCGGCCTGGCCGCGGTAGATCGCGTCGATGATGCCTTCGTATTTTTCGTTGATGACGCTGCGGCGCACTTTCCGCGTGCGGGTGAGCTCGCCGTCGTCGGCGTCGAGCTCCTTGTAGAGCAGCAGGAAACGGGAGATGCGCTGTGCCGGCGGCAGAGTCGCGTTGACGGTCTCGACTTCCTTCTTGAGCAGCGCATAAACCTCGGGCCGCGAGGCCAGGTCGCTGTAGGTCGTAAACGAGAGCCGGTTCTTCTCCGCCCATTTCGAGATGATGGAGTAGCGGATGCAGATCATTGCGGCGAGCGCGTCGCGCCCCGAGCCCAGCACCACGGCTTCCGCGATATAGGGCGAGAACTTCAACTTGTTCTCGATGAATTGCGGCGAGAAGCGCTCGCCGCGCGAGGTCTCGGCGAGATCCTTGATGCGGTCGATGACCACGAGCTGGCGATTCGCGTTGAAATAGCCGGCGTCGCCCGACAGCATCCAGCCGTCCTTGATGTCGGCGACGCTCGCCTCCGGGTTCTTGTAGTAGCCGAGGAACATGTTGGGATGCCGCACCACGATCTCGCCGACGCCGTGGACGTCGGCATTGTCGATGCGGATCTCGACGCTGTCGGCCATCGGCACGCCCGTCGTGTCGGGGTCGACCTTGCCCTCGGGATGCAGCGTGTAGGCCCCCAGCAGCTCGGTCTGGCCGTAGAGCGTGCGCAGCGGCACGCCCATGGCCTGGAAGAACTTGAAGGTCTCGGGCCCGAGTGCCGCGCCGCCGGTTGCGGCTGAACGCAGGCGGGTAAAGCCGAGGCGGTCGCGCAATGCACGGAACAGGATCGCGTCGGCAAAGCCGGAACGCTCGCCCTGTTCGAGCGCGGCAAGCCCGCTCTTCATGCCGATGTCGAACAGGCGCTGCTTGAACGGCGTTGCGTCCATCACCCTGGCGCGGACGTCGGCGGCGATCGATTCCCAAACGCGCGGCGCAAACAGGACAAACGTCGGTGCGATCTCGCGCAGATCGTTCATCATGGTCTCGGGCTCTTCGACGAAGTTGATTTTCATCCGGCACAAGAGGCCTTTGCCGAGTACATAGACCTGTTCCATGATCCAGGGCAGCGGCAGCACCGACACGTATTCGTCGTCCGGTCCTTTCGGGTCGAAAGCGAGATAGGTCGCGCAATGGCCGAGCACGCGGCCGGCGGCAAGCATCGCAAGCTTTGGATGCGAGGTGGTGCCCGATGTCGTGCAGAGGATCGCGACGTCCTCGCCGTTGGTCGCGTCCACCAGCCGGTCGTAAAGTTCCGGTTCGCGCGTAGCCCGCGCCCGGCCGAGTTCGGCAAACGTCTCCGCCGATATCAAACGCGGATCGTCGTATTTCCGCATGCCGCGCGGATCGGAATAGATGATGTGCTTCAGCTTTGGGACGCGGTCTGCCAGGGTGAGCAGCTTGTCGACCTGCTCCTCGTCCTCGGCGAAAACAAGCTGCGCCTCGCCATAATTGAGGAGATACGAAGCTTCTTCGTCGAGCACGTCGCGGTAGAGCCCGAGGCTCAAGCCTCCAACCGCATGAGTGGCGATTTCCGCCGCGACCCAGTCCGGCCGGTTGTCGCCGATGATGCCGATGACATCCTGGCGTCCAAGGCCCAGTTCGACGAGGCCGAGCGCGAAGTCGCGCACCCGCGTCTGGTAGTCGTTCCAGGTGAACGGGCGCCACAGCCCAAGATCCTTCTCGCGCAGCGCAATTTCGTTGCCGTACTCCTTCGCATTGAGCCGGAGCATCTTCGGATAGGTGTCGGCCTGCGCAACGCGGCCTGCGTAATCCATCATGCCGCGCTCTCCTGCGCCGGCGGCGCATCATCAGGATCGACCAGCACCTCGTCCTCTTCGCCGAGATAGGCGCGCCTGACGTGGGGATCAGCGAGCACGGCGGCCGGATCGCCCTCGGCGATCTTGCGGCCGAAATCCAGCACCATGACGCGGTGGGAGATGTCCATCACCACGCCCATGTCGTGCTCGATCATCACCACGGTCATGCCGAACTCTTCGTTGAGATCGACGATATAGCGGGCCATATCCTCCTTCTCCTCGAAGTTCATGCCGGCCATCGGCTCGTCGAGGAGAATGAGGCGCGGCTCCAGCGCCATGGCGCGGGCGAGCTCGACGCGCTTGCGCAAGCCGTAGGAGAGAGTGCCGGCCGGCGCCTTTCGCACCGACTGGAGATCGAGGAAATCGATGATTTCTTCCACCTTGCGGCGGTGCTCGAGCTCTTCCTTGCGCGCGCCGATGAGCCAGTACAGCGAGCCCGTGAGAAAATTGTTCTTCAGGAGGTGATGGCGGCCGACCATGATATTGTCGAGCACGCTCATGTGGTGGAACAGCGCCAGGTTCTGGAAGGTGCGGCCGATGCCGAGCGACGCGCGCGCGTTGGGCGTCAGGCCGGTGATGTCGCGGCCCTGGTAGAACAGCTGGCCTTCGGTCGGCTTGTAGCGGCCGGAAATGCAGTTCACGATCGAGGTCTTGCCGGCGCCGTTGGGGCCGATGATCGAGAACAGCTCGCCTTCCCTGATGGCGAAGCCGACATCGGTCAGCGCACGAACGCCGCCGAATCGCAAGGACACGCCGCGCACTTCAAGACTGGTAGCCACCAAACAGATCCCTCCCGGTGATGGCGCTTTCAGTGGCGCTCTTCGTCCGTTCTATCGGGCGATCCTAGTACGGCCGTGCCGGTGAGGCCATGCAGCAGATGGTCTCGACCGGAGCCGTGCCGCTCTCGTTCCCGTTTGGGATCAAAAGCCGCATCGCCCGAGGTGGTCCTCAATAGGGGAAAGCGCTATTTTGAAATGTCTCCCGCCTGACAATTCTGCGACAAAGTTTTTTGGGCGCTCGCAGCCTCCATCTTTCGTCTGATGGTAGCCGAGACGATCATGCTGCATTGCAGCAGAACAGGAGTGACGAACGGTGCGGCGGGCTTCGGGTTCATGATTTCAGAGGATCAATTGAAGCGCGTCGCTGCCTGGTCGCGCGAGCTCACGCAAGCGGAGATCGAGGTCGCTCGTGCCGGGATCACGGAGCGGTCCTACGGCACTGGCGAGACCGTCTTCATGCGCGGCGACACGTTCGACTATTGGGCCGGCATGGTCTTTGGGCTTGCCCGGATGGGCGGGGTCTCGCGCGACGGCAAGGAGACGAGTCTTGCCGGGCTGACGGCGGGGGCCTGGTTCGGCGAGGGCAGCGTGCTCAAGAACGAGCCGCGCCGCTATGACGTCGTCGCGCTGCGCAACAGCCGCGTCGCACTGATGGAACGCAGCGCCTTCATGTGGCTGTTCGAGAACAGCGTCGGCTTCAACCGCTTCCTGGTGCGCCAGCTCAACGAACGGCTGGGCCAGTTCATCGGCATGCTCGAGGTCAACCGCACGCTGGATGCCACCGCGCGGCTTGCTCGCAGCATCGCCTCCCTGTTCAATCCGATCCTTTATCCGGAATCCACCGCGCATCTGGAGATCACCCAGGAGGAGATCGGCGCGCTTTCCGGCATGTCCCGCCAGAATGCCAACCGCGCGCTGAACCGGCTGGAGAAAGAGGGCTTGCTCCGGCTGGAATATGGCGGCGTCACCATCCTCGATATCGAGCGGTTGCGCGGTTACGGGGATTAGCGCCCATTGGCGGGGGCGTGCACCGGCCAGAGGTCAGCGCGCCAGCGCACCGCGATCGCCATCATTGCGATGAACCCCGATACGGCATAGAGCGACCCCGTCGCGGAATAGCCGATGACGTCGATCAGGCTGCCGGCCGCGAGCAATCCGATCGGTAGACCGTAGATCACCATCATGCGCACGCCCATGACGCGGCCGCGAAGATGTGCGCTGGCCGTCCGCATCAGGATCACGGCAGCTGATATCATCGACATGCTCTGGGCGACGCCGGCGAGCACGAGGCAGGCCATCGCCACCGGCATGGTCCTGATCTCGACGAACACCAGCAGCATGGCGTACCAGCCCAGCGTCGCGCCGATCAGGAGCCGGGCAATGCGCAATCCGCTGACGAGGCTGAGCGTGATGGAGCCGATCAGCGAGCCGACGGCGAAGCTCGCGGAGAGATAACCGAGGCCGGTCTGGTCGGTATGAAAGATCTCCCGCGCGATGTAGGGCAGCAATCCGCCGGTGAAAGGAAATGCAGTCAGATTGGCCAGGAAGGCGACGCATAGCGCCGCGCGCATCCCGGGGCCATTCCAGGCGTAGACGATCCCTTCCTTCAAATCGCCCAGCAATCTTGAAAAGGCGCGACTGTCTGCCGGAAGATGAGTTGTTGCAATGGTCCTTTCCGGCCGGGTCAGGCAGAGCATGAGCAGCGCGGCCGCGAGATAAAGGCAGACGATCACCACGTAAACGAGGCCAATGCCGAGGACGGCAAATAGCCCGGCGCCCGTCAACGCTCCCGCGATGCGCGCGCTGTCCTGGGTCGTGCGCGCAACGCTGATGGCGCCCACCAGTTGCTCACTCGGCATGATCTCGGCAAGCAGCGCGCCGCGAACGCCAAGGTCCGAGGGGCGAATCAGGCCCATGAGTGCGACGATGATCATGACGCCTGGCGGTGTCAGGTGACCGGTCAGTGCCAGAATCATGATGGTCGACGCGAGCACCATATAGGCAAGACGCATCGCGACCAGGAGATCGCGATGACCCATGCGGTCACCGATCATGCCGAACACCGGCGCCACCAATGTCCCGACGAACTGGAGCGATGCAAGCACGGTGAGCAGCAGCACCGAGCCGGTCTCGACCATGATGTACCAGCCGAGCACCAGCGTCTCGATCTCGAATGCCCAGGAGGTGAGCAGATCGGACGGCCACTGGAAACGATAATTGCGGATACGAAATGGCGCGAGCGCGGAGGGGCGTGCGGGTGTGCTCAAGGCGCGATGGCGCGTATCACGGCGATTCCCTTGCCTTGTTGTTTCTTCTTGCTGTTCGGCAAACTAGCGCTGACGGTGCTCGTGTCAATCGCAGTCGCCGCAGGCCGCCCCCGCGCTCGGCTCTTACCTCGCCGCAGGCCTCGGCTTCCGCTCCGCCAGCGCCGCCGCCATCGCCGAGATCAAGGGCCGCATGAAATAAGCTTCATCCGTGGGCGAGACGTCCGTGCGCAAACCATGCGCGGTGAGTTCGCCCGAGACCGCCGGTCCCACCGACGCGATCAGCGTCCGCTCGAGGCCCGCGCGCAGCTTCGCCTCGCTGCCGTGGGCTCTCGCAGCTTCGATCAGCCGTCGGACCTGGCCGAGATTGGTCAGCGCGATCGAATCGATTCGCCCTTCGGCCATGTCGTGGATGGCGGCGACGATGCTGGCGTCCGCCGCCTTGGAATCGTAGGCATAAGGCAGCACGCTATCGACTTCGGCACCTTGCCCGCCAAGCGCACCGGTCAGCGCGCTGTGATCCTTGTCGGGATAGAGCTGGAGGCCGAGGCGGTGCCCCTTCAAATCGAGCTTGCCGAGCATCTCGATCACGCCCTCGGTGGTCGGCTTTTCCGTGGTCTGCTGCGCCTCGAGCCCGACTTCGCGCAGTGCCTTGCCGGGCTTCGGGCCGCGGGTGAATTTTCGCGATCTGGCAAGCGCCGCCACGAGGGCCTGATCGAGCCCTCGTGCGACGGCGAGCTTCATGATCCGCCGCAGCCCTTCGCCGGTCATCAGCACGAGATCGTCGAAGGGCCTGTCGATGGCGCGCCGGATCCAGGCCTCGACCGGCGTGGGGTCCGGTGCATCCTGAATGGTGAACATGGGGCATTGCACGACCTCGGCGCCTTGCTCGGCCAGCAGCTTCGAAAACCGCGCCTCCTCGCGCGTTTCCAGGATCAGGATGCGGGTGCCGTTCAAGCGGTCGGCCATGAGCCTACTCCGGTCAGTCAAAGCAATCGTGCGTTCATCCTGACTCCACGGTCGGGATTGGCGCAAGGTGGGGGCGGTGATAGAGCAGGGCGTAAATCGCGGGTCGTTCCGCAGCCGCTGCCCAAACCTTCATCAAGGCCCATGCCAGATCATCAATATGTCCTGACCCTGTCCTGTCCGGATCGTCCCGGCATCGTCTCGGCGGTGTCGACCTTCCTGGCGAATTCCGGACAGAACATCCTCGACGCCCAACAGTTCGACGACATCGAGACCAACAAGTTCTTCATGCGGGTGGTGTTCACCGCTGCCGATCTCGCCGTGGAGCTGTCGGCGCTCCAGACTGGCTTTGCCGCGATCGCCGAGCGCTTCGGCATGGAATGGCAGATGCGCGATCGGGCTGCGCATCGCAAGGTGATGCTGCTGGTGTCGAAGTCCGATCACTGCCTGGTCGACATCCTCTATCGCTGGCGCACCGGCGAGCTGCCGATGACTTTGGCCGCAATCGTCTCCAATCATCCGCGCGAGGTCTATGACGGGCTCGATTTCGGCGGGGTTCCGTTCCACTATCTGCCTGTTACGAAAGAGACCAAGCGCGAGCAGGAAGCGCAGATCCTCGATCTCGTCGCCAGGACCGGGACGGATCTCGTCGTGCTCGCCCGCTATATGCAGATATTGTCCGACGATCTCTCGGCAAATCTGTCGGGACGTTGCATCAACATCCACCACTCGTTCCTGCCGGGTTTCAAGGGCGCAAAACCATATCACCAGGCCCATGAGCGTGGCGTCAAGCTGATTGGCGCCACCGCGCACTACGTCACGCGCGACCTCGACGAGGGCCCGATCATCGACCAGGACGTCGAGCGCATCAGCCATCGCGACACGCCTGAGGATCTCGTCCGAAAGGGCCGCGACATCGAGCGCCGCGTGCTGGCGCGCGCGATCCGCTACCATCTCAACGACCGCGTCGTCCTCAATGGCCGCAAGACCGTGGTGTTCGTGGATTGATTTGCTTCGCTCTCGCCGCAAGCGGCGAGGGGGCGCGACTTAACGCACCGCGGTGCCGGACGCCGCGCCCGTTGCGCCCTTCTGCGCCTGCTCTTCCTTTTCGCGATCCGCTGCCGGCATCAGTCGCTTGCGCTCGCGCTCCTTCATGTAGGCATCGTATTGCGGCGTGCCCGCCCGCGGCGGGGCGTCCGCCGGCAAGCCGCCGGCCCATTGCGGGACGTAGTCGCCCATGCCGGAGGAGAGCTTTTCGTTGACTGTGCCGCAGCCGGACAGGCCCGCGGAGAGCGCGAGGAGGATCAGGAGGGAACAAGAGGATCTGGGCATTGTACGGAGGCGAGGTCAGTCGTGTTGGACGCCAGGTCAGGCTGTCGCCCGGAGAGTAGTCTTCAACAAGGTAAAAGAGACTTATTCGAGGTGGGTAATTGGATACCGGATTGTACCGGCGCCAAGCCTTGCCATGTTCCAATTCTGCAAACAAAAGACGAAATCCTCCATCCACGCGACTGGCAGCGTTTCTAGAGTGCGGCAAGGGGCTCGCGACAAAGTGGCTTGGTCGGAGAGGGGGCTTTCTCGTTGACAGGTCCATTTTGTTTGTACAATCGTACAAAAGATAGCGATCGCAGTCACGATGCCGGGGTTGCCCAGATGTGACCCGATATCGCTTCTGCCATCGGCAATCGGAACGCTCGGCTTGGGCCGAATGGTCGCCAAACGTCCGATTGACAATAAGGGCGCGAAAGACGCCATGTTGCGCGCGGCATCACGCGTGCGTGAGCTAAACTAAAGGCAAGGATCGGGCACTCGGTCCGGCGCACAAGAGATCAGAAATGAAGGGGAGGGACATCTGATGTTCGAACGCAAACAACTGTCTCGTAGGACTATTTGGGCCGCAGCAGCTACCGCCATCGCGGGCCTTGCGACCATCGCTCCGGCCAAGGCCGAGGACAGCGTCAAGGTCGGCCTGATCCTGCCAATGACCGGCGGCCAGGCCTCGACCGGCAAGCAGATCGAGAACGCGATCAAGCTCTATATGCAGCAGAAGGGCGACAGCGTCGCCGGCAAGAAAATCGAGATCATCCTCAAGGACGATGCTGCGATTCCCGACAAGACCAAGACGGCCGCGCAGGAGCTGATCGTCAACGACAAGGTCAATTTCATCGCCGGCTTTGGCGTGACGCCGGCCGCGCTCGCTGCGGCTCCGCTCGCGACGCAGGCCAAGATCCCGGAAGTCGTGATGGCGGCCGGCACCTCCATCATCACCGAGCGCTCGCCCTATATCGTGCGCACCAGCTTCACGCTGGCGCAGTCCTCCACCATCATCGCCGACTGGGCGGTGAAGAACGGCATCAAGAAGGTGGCGACGCTGACCTCGGACTACGCGCCGGGCAATGACGCGCTCAACTTCTTCAAGCAGAACTTCACTGCCGGCGGCGGCGAGGTGGTCGAAGAGGTGAAGACGCCGCTTGCCAATCCCGATTTCGCACCGTTCCTCCAGCGCATGAAGGACGCAAAACCCGACGCGATCTTCGTGTTCGTGCCGGCCGGCCAGGGCGGCAACTTCATGAAGCAGTATGCCGAGCGTGGGCTCGACAAGGCCGGCATCAAGGTGATCGGACCGGGCGACGTCACCGACGACGACCTCCTCAACAACATGGGCGACGCCGTGCTGGGCACGGTCACCGCGCACCTCTATTCGGCGGCGCATCCCTCGCAGATGAACAAGGATTTCGTCGCGGCCTACAAGAAGGCGTACGGAAACCGGCCGGGCTTCATGGCGGTGAGCGGCTATGACGGCATTCACCTGATCTACGAAGCGCTGAAGAAGACCAACGGCGACACCGACGGCACCAAGCTGGTCGAAGCCATGAAGGGCCAGAAGTGGGAGAGCCCGCGCGGCCCGATCTCGATCGACCCCGAGACCCGCGACATCGTGCAGAACATCTACATCCGCAAGGTCGAGAAGGTCGACGGCGAGCTCTACAACGTCGAGTTCGCGACCTTCGAGGCTGTCAAGGATCTCGGTAAGACCAAGAAGTGACGCGCGAAAGCGCGTCATCCCGGAGTCCGCCTCCGGTGTCTGCGTCATGCCCGGGGCTTGTCCCGGGCATCCACGCAAAGCCGGGAAAACCACGCAGAACGTGGATGGCCGGGACAAGCCCGGCCATGACGTCCAAGTCCAAGCTGAGACGATGACCTCTATCCTCACCAACCTGTTCGATGGCGTTGCCTACGGCATGCTGCTGTTCGTGCTCGCTTGCGGGCTTGCGGTCACGCTCGGCCTGATGAACTTCGTCAACCTCGCCCACGGCGCCTTCGCCATGGCCGGCGGCTATGTCTGCATGGTGCTGGTCAACCGGATGGGCTGGCCGTTCTTCGCCGCACTTCCGCTTGCCTTCGTCTCCGCTGCTGCGATCGGCATCGTGCTCGAGCGCACGCTATACCGACACCTCTATGCGCGCAGCCATCTCGACCAGGTGCTGTTCACCATTGGTCTTACCTTCATGTCGGTCGCGGCTGTCGATTACATCCAGGGCTCGTCGCGGGTCTTCATCAACCTGCCGGTCGCGCTCCAGGGCCAGTTCGACGTGTTCGGCGTCGGCATCGGTCGCTACCGCCTGATGATCATCGTGATCTGCGGGCTGCTCACCATCGGTCTCCAGATGGTGCTGGCCAAGACCCGGTTCGGCAGCCGCCTGCGCGCCGCGGTCGATGATCCCCGCGCCGCGAGCGGCCTTGGCATCAACGTGCCGCAGGTGTTCGCCTTTACATTTGCCTTCGGTTGCGGCCTCGCCGGCCTCGGCGGCGCGCTGAGCGCCGAGATCCTCGGCCTCGACCCGTATTTCCCGCTGAAGTTCATGATCTACTTCCTGATCGTGGTCACCGTCGGCGGCTCGTCCTCGATCACCGGCCCGTTTCTGGCCTCGCTCCTGCTCGGCATCGGCGACGTGGCCGGCAAATATTATGTGCCGAAGATGGGACCTTTCGTGATCTACACCATGATGATCGTGATCCTGATCTGGCGCCCGAACGGTCTGTTCGGCCGCACGGCCGCGCGTTGAGTTGGCCGATGAGCGCCTCCTCCGACGTCGGCTATCACGCCCAGCGCCAGGCACGCTGGCACTATGGCGAGGCCGCTTTCTGGCTGATCGTGCTGGCCTGCGGCTTCGCATTTCCCACGCGCTATTTGATCATGACCGACATCCTGCGGCTGGCGCTGTTTGCGATGTCGCTCGACCTCGTCCTCGGCTACGCCGGCATCGTCTCGCTCGGCCATGCCGCCTTCTTCGGCGTTGGCGCCTATGCGGCGGGGCTTCTTGCGCTGCACGGGATCGTCAACGAGCCCGTGCTTGCGCTTGTCGTCGCCGGCCTTGTAGCGATGGTGCTCGGCTTTGCCACCAGTTTCCTGGTGATCCGCGGCGTCGACCTGACGCGGCTGATGGTGACGCTCGGCATCGCGCTGCTGCTTGAGGCGCTGGCCGAACGCTTCTCCAACATCACCGGCGGCACCGACGGGCTGCAAGGCATCGAGATGCAGCCGATCTTCGGCGAAATCCCGTTCGACATGTTCGGCAAGACCGGATTTTTCTATTCGCTCGCCGTTCTGTTCCTGTTGTTCCTGTTCGCCCGCCGCGTCGTGCATTCCCCGTTCGGCCTGTCATTGCGGGCGATCAAGAACAATCCGTTGCGCGCTGCTGCCATCGGCATCCCCGTCAACCGCCGCCTGATCGCGATCTACACGCTCGCGGCGTTCTATGCCGGCATCGCCGGGGCGCTGTTCACCCAGACCACCGCGATCGCCTCGCTCGATGTGTTCGCCTTCGAACGCTCGGCGGACCTGATGCTGGTGCTCGTGATCGGCGGCACCGGCTATCTTTATGGCGGGCTGGTTGGCGCGGTGCTGTTCCGCATGCTCCAGGAATTGTTCTCCACCATCACCCCGCAATACTGGCAGTTCTGGATCGGCCTGGTGCTGGTCGTGATCGTCCTGATCGGCCGGCAGCGCCTGCATCGCTGGGTGCTGTATTTGCCGAACCTGGTCATCAAACAGATTGCCGGGCGCAAGGCCGTGGTTGCCGTGCCGGAGAGCGACGCATGACCATCGCGCTCGAAACCCAAAATCTCGAAAAGCAGTTCGGCGGGCTGCGCGTCACCCGCGACTTGTCGCTAAAAATCGAACAAGGCGCCCGCCACGCGCTGATCGGTCCGAACGGCGCCGGCAAGACCACGGTCATCAACCAGCTCACCGGCGTGCTCAAGCCGAACTCTGGCCGCATTCTGCTTGAAGGCCAGGACATCACCGATATTCCCGTGCACAAGCGCGTGTTGCGCGGCCTGTCACGCACCTTCCAGATCAACCAGCTCTATCCCGACCTGACGCCGCTCGAGACCATCGGTCTCGCGGTTTCCGAGCGCCTCGGCCATGGCGGCGACTGGTGGCGGCGGATGGGCACGCGCAGCGACGTCAACGGCGAGATCGCCGACCTCCTGACGCGTTTCCATCTGCTCGACGTCATGAACGAACAGACCGTGACGCTGCCGTACGGCAAGCAGCGCCTGCTCGAGATCGCGGTCGCGATCGCGGGCAAGCCGCGCGTGCTGCTGCTGGACGAGCCTGCCGCAGGCGTGCCCGAGAGCGAGCGCCACGACATTCTCGCCGTCGTAGGCAGCCTGCCGCGCGACGTCACCGTGCTCCTGATCGAGCACGACATGGACCTTGTCTTCTCCTTTGCCGACCGCATCTCGGTGCTGGTCTCGGGCGCGCTGCTCACCGAAGGCCCGCCCGAGCAGGTCGCGCGCGACCCGCAGGTCAAGGCGGTCTATCTCGGCGAGGAGGCGGTCAATGTCTGACCTGCTCGCGATCGACTCGCTTCGCGCCGGCTATGGCGAAGCGGTGGTGCTGCCGAACATGTCCCTGCGTCTCGCCGAGGGCCAGGTGCTGGCGCTGTTGGGGCGCAACGGCACCGGCAAGACCACGCTGATCAATTCGATCGTCGGCGTCACCCGGCGCTTCTCCGGCACTGTCGAACTGGCCGGTGCTGACGTCACGACCTTGCGGCCCGACCAGCGGGCGCGCGCCGGCATCGGCTGGGTGCCGCAGGAGCGCAATATCTTTCGCTCGCTCACGGTAGAAGAAAACATGACCGCGGTGGCCCAGCCCGGTTCCTGGACCGTCGAGAGGGTCTACGAGATGTTCCCGCGGCTGAAGGAGCGGCGGAGCAATTTTGGCAACCAGCTCTCCGGTGGCGAGCAGCAGATGCTGGCGATTGGCCGCGCACTGACCCTCAATCCGAAGGTCCTTCTCCTGGACGAGCCGACCGAGGGCCTTGCCCCCATCATCGTCGAGGAGCTGTTAAAGGCGATCGGCGCCATCACTCGGGCGGGCGGCATCTGCTCGATCATCGTCGAGCAGAATGCCCAAAAAATTCTGGGGCTGGCCGACCGCGTTGTGATATTGGAGCGCGGAACGATCGTCCACGACGCCCCGAGCGCCGCGCTGAAGGCCGACCCGTCGGTGCTGGAGCGCCATCTCGGCGTCGCCGGAGCGGCCGCCCACTAGAGATTTCCGGGAGTTAGAAGAATGCAGCGAACCAAAGCCCCCTTCCGCGCCGATGAGGTCGGCAGCCTTCTGCGTCCTGCCAAGATCAAGGAAGCCCGCGCCAGGCTGGAAAAGGGGGAGATCTCGGCCGACGATCTGCGCAAGATCGAGGACATGGAGATCGAGAAGGTCGTGCACAAGCAGGCCTCGGTCGGCCTGAAGCTCGCAACCGACGGCGAATTCCGCCGCTCCTGGTGGCATTTCGACTTCCTGGCCAAGCTCACCGGCTGCGAAATGTTCCACCCCGACACGGGCATCCAGTTCGCGGGCGTCGAGACGCGGCACGACGCGGTGCGGGTGATCGGCAAGCTCGACTTTCCCGATGACCATCCGATGCTGGGCCATTTCCGCTTCCTGAAGAAGGTCGCCGATCAGGCTCACGTCACCGCCAAGATGACGATCCCGTCGCCGGCGGTGCTGCACTTCCGCGGCGGCCGCAAGGCGATCTCCAAGGACGTCTATCCCGATCTCGACGCCTTCTACGAGGACCTCGGCAAGACCTACCGCAAGGCCGTGAAGGCGTTCTACGACGCCGGCTGCCGCTATCTCCAGTTCGACGACACCGTGTGGGCCTATCTCTGCTCGCAGGACGAATTGCAGAAGGCACGCGAGCGCGGCGACAATCCCGAGGGTCTCCAGCAGATCTATGCGCGCATCATCAACTACGCGCTGGCCGAGAAGCCGGCCGACATGGTGGTAACGACCCATGTCTGCCGCGGCAATTTCCGCTCGACCTGGATTTCTTCAGGCGGCTACGAGCCCGTGGCCGAGACCATGCTCGCCGGCACAAATTACGACGGTTACTTCCTGGAATACGACAGCGACCGCGCCGGTGGCTTCGAGCCGCTGCGCCTCCTGCCCAAGGGCAACAAGGTCGTCGTGGTCGGTGTCATCACCTCGAAATTCGGCGAGCTCGAGAACAAGGACGCCATCAAGCGCCGC
Source organism: Bradyrhizobium sp. LB8.2 (assembly GCF_040548035.1). Lineage (NCBI taxonomy): Bacteria > Pseudomonadati > Pseudomonadota > Alphaproteobacteria > Hyphomicrobiales > Nitrobacteraceae > Bradyrhizobium > Bradyrhizobium sp. LB8.2. The sequence goes on from NZ_JBEPQV010000025.1 coordinate 74,535, forward strand.
CTGGAAGAAGCCGCCAAGTTCGTGCGGCTTGAGCAGCTTGCGCTCTCCCCGCAGTGCGGTTTTGCGTCGACGGAAGAGGGCAACGTCCTCTCCGAAGAAGAGCAGTGGGCCAAGCTCGGCCTTGCGGTGGAGATCGCAAAGGAAGTGTGGGGCAACTGACAGGCTGGTGCGACGCTCGCCTCGCTCGTGTCCCGGACGCGCTGCAACGCTTTAGCGTTGCTGCGCAGAGCCGGGACCCAGAAGGCCACGAACTGCATCGCGGAGACATGGGCCCCGGCTCTGCAGCGCACCGCTGAAGAGGCGCTGCGCTGCGTCCGGGGCACGAGAATATCTCACTTCGCCGCCAGATAAACCTCGCCCAGCAGGGACGAGTTCGACCACGGCACCTGCTTGTTTTTCGTGCTCGAGACCACCTCTGCCCGCACCCGCGTCAGCATCTGCTGTACTTCCAGGCCGGGCGTGCCGAGATGGCGGGAGAGCGCGGCGGAGAACGGCGAGTTGGCGCCTTCGCCGTCGAGCGCGACCTGGCCCGGTGCGGTAGCGAAGGCGATCAGCGTGCCCGCGCCGAGCGTCGCGCCCGTCCCCAGGCTGGTTGGCGCTGCGAGGCCCGAGGCCCCCTCGAGGGCGCGGTTGGTGCCGGCCGATGCGACCCGTTGTGCCATCGGATTATTGCGGCAGGCATCGAAGATCAGAATGTTGGTGCGGACCTGGTCGTCGAGGCCGGCCATGATCGTGTCCATGTCGATCTTCGCGTCCGTCATGCTCGCGCCCGGCTTGAGTTCGACGTCGACCGGAATGAGATAGTTGCGGCCGTCGACCTGCACGCCGTGGCCGGCATAATAAACCACCACCACCTGCGCCCGCGCCGCCTCCCGCAAAAAATCGCGCGTCATCCTCTGCATCGTTGCGCGGTCGAGATCGACGCCTTCCGACACGGTGAAGCCGATGTCGCGCAGTCTCTTCGCGACGGCGCGTGCGTCGTTGGGCGGATTGGGCAGTGCCTTGACATGCGCATAGGCGCCGTTGCCGATGATCAGCGCCATGCGCGTGCCGCGAGTGTCCGGAGCAGGTGAGGGGGCTGTGTTCGTTTGCTGAGGCGCCGGTGCCTGTGCCGGCTGCGTCACTGCTGACGGGGCATCGCGCGGGATCGGCGCGCTTGCGTCCGTGACCAGCGACAGCCGCACCTTTGCGGTGGGCTGGTTGGCCTTGCTGCCGGCATCGGATGCCACGATCGCCAGCGTCGCCTTGTAGTCGTCTCGCGCGTGCGGGTAGTCGCCTTTTGCCTCATAGGCGAGCGCGCGATGGGTGTAGCCCGAGATCAGCACGCTGTTCGGCGGCGTCAGGATGTTGACGGGCGGCTTTTCCTTCGCGAGCCGGATCGCTTCGCTGCCGTCGGCAATCGCGCGATCGTAATCGCCTCTGACACGCCAGATGGCGGTCCGGTTGATCAGCGGCTGCGGCAGCGTCGGGTCGAGCCGGATCGCCTGGTTGATATCGGCGAGCGCGCCGTCGAGGTCCCCGAGCGCCTCCTTGGAGATGCCGCGATTCTGGTACGAGAATGCCGATTTTGGATTGGCCGTGATCGACATGTCGTAGTCGGCGATCGCCTTGGCGTAACCGCCTTTGCCGCGCCAGGCATTGCCGCGATTGTGGAAGATGGTGCCATCAGGCGGGCCGAGCTTCAGCGCATCGTCGAAATCGGCGACTGCGATCTCGTAGTCGCCTTTGTCGTAATACGCCGAACCGCGCAGGTTGTGGAGTGCCTGGTTCGGCTGGAGCCGGATCGCTTCCGTGGCGTCAGTGATGACCTTGGCGTAATCGCCCTTCTTGTTCCAGCCTACCGCGCGCCAGAAGTAGACCGTCGCGAGCTGCTCGCCTTTGAACACCTTCAGCGCAATGATCCTGGTGCAGGCGTCGATCATCTGATCCGCCGGCGTGGTGTCGGTAGTGCAGAGCGGCCCAAGCTGGCTGCGCGCCTGCGCAAAAGCGGGCGCCGACCACAGGGTTGCGGCGAGCAGGCAGAACGCGACGAGCAGGCGACGCATTGGCGGTGGTCCCGTTGAGGAGAGGCGTCTGTTTGTTGTCCGGCGGGGCGCCGTGGTTCACGGCCTCGCCGTTGTGCACACGGCAAACGGAGGGCGGCGCGATCCCCTATTCCCTCGGTGGGCAGATTTTGCTAGGAGGCAGTACCCAACCCTTCTGCCCACCGCGTCCCACTCCATGAAGAACGACGAAATCCTGAGCCAAATCACCGAGTTCTGCCGTAAGGCGGACATGGCGGAGTCGACGTTCGGCCGGCGCGCGGTGAACGATGGGAAGCTCGTGCACCGCTTGCGCGAGGGCAAGCGCATTACCATCGACACGCTGGACCGGATCCAGGCCTACATGGCCGCATCGATGGCCGGCGGCGTGCCGCCCCCGCGGGGGCTTCAGGTGCCGCCGGAAAAGCGCGATCCGCGCGGCAATTTCCGCTTTTTCGAGAACCGCCAGAAATACCTGCTGTTCGTCCACACTTGCAGTGAGAAGCGGGTGGTCGCCGAGCGCGTGGCGCTGGAGCTTGCCAGCATCCATCCGCGGCCCCCGGCGCTGCGCGTGTTCGACGCCGGCGTGGGCGACGGCACGGTGCTGGCGCGCGTGCTGCGCTCGATGCATCAGCGCTTTCCGCACATGCCGTTCTATGTCGCCGGCAAGGAGCTCAGCCTCGAGGACCTCCGCCTGACGCTGGAGAAGGTTCCGGATCGCATTTTCGAGCATCCGGCGTCGGTGTTCGTCTTTACCAACATGTTCTACTCCGAGGCGCCCTGGCTCACGCCGGCATCGCCCGCGGCGGCCGCGGCGACGGTCTGGCACGAGGTTCCCTTGCGGGGGGCTTCCTCGGGCGAGTTCGAGACCCAGATCGCGGAGCTGAAGCCGTTTTTGGAGCAGAATTGGCGTGCGGCGGTCAGCCCGCGCACGGGCATGCCGCTGTATGAGCGGCCTGTCGTGCTGGTGCTTTACCGGGAAGACCAGCGATTTCTGCTCGATTCGACCATTCCGCGGCCAGGCCAGACCGAGGCCAATTTCGACCTCGTTATTGCATCCCAGCCATACCGCGCGCTGTCCTCGGTCAATTTTCGGGCAAAACGGATCATTGCGCCCCTGGCGCGGGCCTTGCGGGCAGGCGGCCGCCTGATCGGAATTCACTCCCACGGCCAGGATCCGGGCATGGAAATGATCCAGGCGATCTGGCCCGGAGAAAATCCTTTCTCAGTGAGCCGTCATGAGCTATTGCGCGCAGTGAAGTACGAGCTCGGCTCGGTGGGCCGCGACTTAAATTTTAATGCTTATGCGGATAACCGCTCGATCTTCAGGTATGATATGGAAGCTCTGCCCAACGAGGTGACAGGCACTATCGGCACCTCGACGGCCTTTGCAGCGTGGAATGCGGCAGTGTACGTCGCTCAGATCGAGGACGACCGGTTGACAGAAATGACTCAAAACGGCCGCACTCTGGATGCCGCCAGGGACGTGCTGCGAAAGTACAATGGGCTCTGGTTTCTCGACGAATCCTACGTCATCTCGCGCCGGCGTGATTGACATCATCCAAAGCTAAATATCGCAACGTCCGCCAGCTAGCGGCGGAACAAGGGGTTACTGATGCGCGCGTCCTATCTCTTCACCAGCGAGTCCGTGTCCGAAGGCCATCCGGACAAGGTGTGCGACCGGATCTCCGACGAGATCGTCGATCTGTTCTACCGCGAAGGACCGAAAGCAGGCATCGATCCCTGGCAAATTCGTGCCGCCTGCGAAACGCTCGCGACCACCAACAAGGTCGTGATCGCCGGCGAGACCCGCGGTCCCGCATCCGTCACCAACGAGCAGATCGAAGGCGTCGTCCGCGCCGCGATCAAGGACATCGGCTACGAGCAGGACGGCTTCCACTGGAACACCGCTGACATCGAGATCCTCTTGCATCCGCAGTCCGCCGACATCGCGCAGGGCGTCGATGCGCTGCAGCCGGGCGAAGTCAAGGAAGAAGGCGCGGGCGACCAGGGCATCATGTTCGGCTACGCCACCAACGAGACGCCCGATCTGATGCCGGCGCCGATCTTCTACGCCCACAAGATCCTCCGCCTCATCTCCGAAGCGCGCCACTCCGGCCGCGAGAAGGTGCTGGGCCCTGACTCCAAGAGCCAGGTCACCGTGCAGTACGAGAACGGCAAGCCGGTCGGCGTGCGCGAGATCGTGGTGTCGCATCAGCATCTCGTCGAGGACATCTCGTCCAAGCAAATTCGCGACATCGTCGAGCCCTACGTGCGCGAGGCGCTGCCGAAGGATTGGATCACGGCGAAGACCATCTGGCACATCAACCCGACCGGCAAGTTCTACATCGGCGGTCCCGACGGCGATTCCGGCCTGACCGGCCGCAAGATCATCGTCGACACCTACGGTGGTGCGGCCCCGCACGGCGGCGGCGCGTTCTCCGGCAAGGATCCGACCAAGGTCGACCGCTCCGCGGCTTACGCTGCCCGCTACGTTGCCAAGAACATCGTCGCGGCCGGTCTCGCCGATCGCTGCACGCTGCAGCTCGCTTACGCCATCGGCGTGGCGCGCCCGCTGTCGATCTACATCGACACCCACGGCACCGGTAAGGTGTCGGAGGATCAGCTCGAGAAGGCCGCTGCCAAGGCGATGGATCTCACCCCGCGCGGCATCCGCAGCCATCTCGATCTCAACCGCCCGATCTATGCGCGCACCTCCGCCTACGGCCATTTCGGCCGCACGCCGGACAACGAGGGCGGCTTCTCCTGGGAGAAGACCGATCTCGTCGAAGCGCTCAAGCGCGCCGTCTGATCATCGACGTCATTTCCGGGGCGCCGCGACAGCGGCGAACCCGGAACCTTATCCATCGTATCGAGATTCCGCGTTCGTCTCTTCGAGGGCGACCCGGAATGACCAATTCAACAACAGGACCTCCGCTATGAATGCGAAGCCCGGCTTCACCGACTACATCGTCAAGGACATTTCGCTCGCCGATTTCGGCCGCAAGGAACTCTCGCTGGCCGAGACCGAGATGCCCGGCCTGATGGCCACGCGGGAAGAATACGGCCCGAAGCAGCCGCTGAAGGGCGCACGCATCGCCGGCTCGCTGCATATGACGATCCAGACTGGCGTGCTGATCGAGACGCTGGCCGCACTCGGCGCCGACATCCGCTGGGTCTCCTGCAACATCTACTCGACGCAGGACCACGCCGCGGCCGCGATCGCGGCCGCCGGCATTCCGGTGTTCGCGGTCAAGGGCGAGAGCCTCACCGAATACTGGGACTACACCGCCAAGCTGTTCGACTGGCACGGCGGCGGTCACCCGAACATGATCCTCGACGACGGCGGCGACGCCACCATGTACGTCCATCTCGGTCTGCGCGCCGAGAACGGCGACACCAAGTTCCTGGACAACCCGGGTTCGGAAGAAGAGGAAGTATTCTTCGCGCTTCTGAAGAAGCAGCTCAAGGAAAAGCCGAAGGGCTACTTCGCCGGGATCGCCAAGAGCATCAAGGGCGTTTCCGAAGAAACCACCACGGGCGTGCATCGTCTCTATGACATGCAGAAGGCGGGCACACTGCTGTGGCCTGCCATCAACGTCAACGACAGCGTCACCAAGTCGAAGTTCGACAACCTCTATGGCTGCCGTGAATCGCTGGTCGACGGCATCCGTCGCGGCACCGACGTGATGATGTCGGGCAAGGTCGCGATGGTCGCGGGCTTCGGCGACGTCGGCAAGGGTTCGGCCGCCTCGCTGCGCCAGGCCGGCTGCCGCGTGCTGGTCTCTGAAGTCGATCCGATCTGCGCGCTCCAGGCTGCGATGGAAGGCTACGAAGTCGTGACCATGGAAGACGCCGCCCCCCGCGCCGACATCTTCGTCACCGCGACCGGCAACAAGGACATCATCACCATCGAGCACATGCGCGCGATGAAGGATCGCGCCATCGTCTGCAACATCGGCCACTTCGACAACGAGATTCAGATCGCGGGTCTGCGCAACTTGAAGTGGACCAACGTCAAGCCGCAGGTCGATGAGATCGAATTCCCCGACAAGCACCGCATCATCATGCTGTCGGAAGGCCGCCTGGTGAATCTCGGCAACGCCATGGGCCATCCGTCGTTCGTGATGTCGGCCTCCTTCACCAACCAGACGCTGGCGCAGATCGAGCTTTTCGCCAACACCAAGGACGGCAAGTACAAGAAGGAAGTCTACGTGCTGCCGAAGTCGCTCGACGAAAAGGTCGCGCGCCTGCACCTCGCCAAGATCGGCGTCAAGCTCACCGAACTGCGCAAGGACCAGGCCGACTACATCGGCGTGAAACAGGAAGGTCCGTACAAGTCGGACCATTACCGGTACTGATCCGCTGATCGTATCGATCATCGACGCAAAGCCCCGGAGCGATCCGGGGCTTTGTTGTTTTTAGCGCGACGCACGTGTCTCCTCGCGGTTGTGTCAGGGCCGATTGCTAGTTGACGCGCGATCGTCTCGGTCAGACAATCCTTGGCGGCGGAGGAAACCATGCCCCAAGACCATTTCGATGTGCTGATCGTCGGCGCCGGCCTGTCCGGCATCGGCGCGGGCTATCATCTTCAGACCAAATGCCCGGGCAAGAGCTACGTCATCCTCGAGGGGCGCGACTGCATCGGCGGCACCTGGGACCTGTTCCGCTATCCCGGCGTCCGCTCCGACAGCGACATGTTCACGCTCGGCTATTCCTTCAAGCCGTGGACCGACTCGAAGGCGATCGCCGACGGGTCGCAGATCCTGAATTATGTGCGCGAAACCGCAGCCGAGAACGGCATCGAGAAGCACATTCGCTTCCGCCATCGTGTCAAGCGCGCGGCGTGGTCGACGAGTGAGGCGCGCTGGACGATCGAGGTCGAGCGCATCACGGGCGAGGGCGCGGCCGAAGCCGTGCGCTTCACCTGCAATTTTCTGTTCATGTGCTCGGGCTATTACAAATACGAGGCGGGCTACACGCCGGAGTTTTCGGGCGTCGCGGATTTCGCCGGCCGCATCGTGCATCCGCAGAAATGGACCGACGACATCGACTGCGCGGGCAAGCGCGTCGTCGTGATCGGCTCGGGCGCGACCGCGGTGACGCTGGTGCCGGAGCTCGCCAAGACGGCTGCGCAGGTCACGATGCTCCAGCGCTCGCCGACCTACGTGGTGTCGCGTCCGGCGCAGGATCCCGTCGCCAACAAATTGCGCCGCAATCTGCCGACGCGCCTTGCCTATCACCTGATCCGATGGCGCAACGTGATGTGGGGGATGTTCTTCTTCCAGCTCAGCCGCCGCCGTCCGGCGAAAGTGAAGGCGCTGGTTCTCAAGGGCGTACAGATGGCCCTCGGATCCGACTACGACGTCGCGACCCATTTCACGCCGCGCTACAATCCCTGGGACCAGCGGCTCTGCCTGGTGCCGGATGGCGATCTGTTCAAGGCGATCCGCGAGCAGCGCGCCTCCGTGGTCACCAAAGAAATCGACACGTTCACGCGCGACGGCATCCGCCTGAAGGACGGCAGCGAGCTTGCGGCCGACATTGTCGTGACCGCGACGGGGCTGGTGCTCCAGGTCGTCGGCGGTCTCGACGTCAGTGTCGACGGCCGCGCCGTCGATTTCGCCGATACGCTGACCTACAAGGGCATGATGTATGCCGACGTGCCGAACATGGCGTCGGCCTTCGGTTACACCAACGCATCATGGACGCTGAAATGCGACCTCACCTGCGAATATGTCTGCCGGCTCATCAATTACATGGACCGGCACAATTTCCGGCAGTGCATGCCGCATAACGACGACCCGGAGATCACCGCGCAGCCGTCGCTCGATTTTACCTCCGGTTACGTGCAGCGCTCAGTCGCGAAGATGCCGAAGCAGGGCTCGAAGCAGCCGTGGCGGCTTTACCAGAACTATGCGTTCGACATCGTCTCCTTGCGGTTCGGCCGGATCGACGACGGCGTGATGCGGTATTCCTGATCGCGTCGCCGCCAGCTTCTATGCCTTGCGCGTGGTGAGCGCGAGGGCGAGATCGATCGCAAGAGCCATCACCACGGCGCCGCCGCCGAGTGCGAACAGAACCAGATAGTCGCCCCCGGTTTGCGCGTAGATCCAGGAGAAACCATAGGCCGCCGCCGCCTGGAACAGCGCAAAGCTGGTCGTGGCGTGGCTCCACGTCGCGCGCTGTTGCTCGGTAGAGTGTGGGACCAGCTCATGGATGCGTCCGAGCACCAGCGGCACAATACCGGGTGTGAAGCCGCCGACCACCACGCTCGACACGATCAGCGAGAGAGGTGCGGTACTGACCGTCGGGAGCAGCACGGCGGCTGCTTCGATCAGGAAGGCGGCGCGCAGCGCTGGGCCGAAGCCCGACCGGTCGCCGAGATGGCCGGTGACCAGCGGGCCGACGATTGCGCCAAGGCCGTACAGCACCCAGTAGCGCGAGCCGGCCGCAATGCCCTGGCCGAGGCCGCGCGCGACGAAATCGACGATGAAGACCATGTGCGGCACCAGAGCCACCGCGTTGAGGCCGTATTGGACCAGCAGGGCGCGGACAGCGGGCGAAGCATGGTCGTGCTTCGCGTGATGCGAAGGCGCCGCATCGGCCTTGGCCTCAGTGGGCCAGCTCCACCAGCTCACAAGCGTGAGCAGGCCGGAGAGCGCACCAAGCCCATACCAGCTCTGCTGCAGGCCCAGTTGCAGCAGCAGCGGCACCAGCGAGCCCGACGCTGCGACGCCGAGCCCGACGCCCGCAAAGATCACGCCGCCGACGATGCCGCGCCGCGCGGTCGAAGTGTGCGGCAGAATGACGGAGGCCGCCAGCACCATGATGATTCCTCCGGTGAGGCCGGACAGGAAGCGCCAGGCAAAGAACCAGGTGAACGACACCGGCGTCGAACTCGCAAAGAATGAGAGGGTGGCAAGCAGCATCATCGCGCGCAGGGCAGGCACCGCACCGATGCGGGTAGCCACAGCCCGCGCCGCGAGCGCGCCCGCGAGATAGCCGGCCAAATTCGCCGCACCGAGATAAACAACATCAGACGCGCTGAACCACTTTGCGGCGATCAGCGCCGGGATCAGCGGTGTGTAGGAAAAGCGGGCGAGGCCAAGTCCGACCAGCGACGCCGACAATCCCGCCCCGGCATATCGCCAGGTTTGAAGCGGGGGCGATCTTAGGTCTGATCCCGGCTGCTGATGCGGCCGGGTCTTGTGCTCGGTATCTGCATTGAGCTCGGTCATGTCATCCTCTTGTGCACGACGGCGCGTGGCTCATCCTGTCCGGGTGGCGCGGCGACGCCGGAATTCCGGCACGGGTAGCCCGCCCCAACCCCAGTTCTCGGTCTCGACCTCCTCGATCACGACGAAGGTGGAATCGAGCGGCTTGCCGAGTACGTCGAGGAGAAGCTGACTTGATCCCTTGATCAGAGCCGCCTTCTCCTCCGCGGTGAGCGACGCCGCTCCCGGCGTCGTTCCCTCCCGAGTCACTTGAATGGTGACGATGGGCATTCGATTCTCCTCTGCTCAGTGACCGGCGCTCTGGCCGCCGTCGACATGCAGGATCTCGCCGGTGACGAAGCTCGCCTGCTCGAGATAGAGCACGGCATCGACGATGTCGGACGTCTCGCCCATGTGGCCCACCGGGTGCAGCGCGCCGAGTTGCGCGTGCGTCGCCACGGGGTGCATCGTCGACTTGATGATGCCGGGCGACACCGCGTTCACGCGAATACCGCGCTTGGCATATTCGATCGCCAGCGACTTCGTCGCGGCGTTCAGCCCGCCCTTGCTCAGCGAGGCCAGCACCGAGGGCACGTTCGAATTGGCCTGATCGGCGAGCGTGGTCGTGATCTGGACAACGTGGCCAGAACCCTGCTTCTCCATCTCGGCGATGGCAAGCTGCGTGATATGGAAGAACCCTGCGACATTGGTCCCGATCACCGCCGCGTAGTCCTCCGCCGTATACTGCGTGAACGGCTTCGCGACGAAGATGCCGGCATTGTTGACCAGCGTGTCGACGCGGCCGAAGCGGGCGATGGCTTGCGAGACCACGCGTTCGGCGGTGCTCCGGTCGGCGATGTCGCCGCGAATAGCAAGGACATCATCGTCGCCCGATGGCTTGATGGAGCGCGCGGTTGCGACGACGCGATAGTTCCGATCGCGAAAACCCCGGACCAGTGCGGCGCCGATGCCTTGCGATGCTCCGGTGATGATGGCGACCTTCTGCTCGATACCCATGACGGGCTCCTGTTGTTGGCTTGAGAACCTGCGCCAGCAGCGCCTGGCTTGCCCGCTGAGGTACGCCGCGATGGCCCGGCTGCGAATACGCGCTGTCCGGCAGACACTCTTTCGCGGCGCGAACGAATGCCGGACCGGCGGTCGGCGATGCTTGTCGCGACGGGAGCGAACGCCTAGTTTGCAGTCGGATTCTGATGGGCTGGCGGGAAACGTATGGATCGTCTGGATGCGATGAAGGTGTTCGTCCTTGCCGTGGACGAGGGCAGCCTCGCGGCCGCAGGGCGCAAGCTCGGCCGCTCGCCAGCGGCGGTGAGCCGCGCCATCGCCTTTCTGGAGGAACGCGTCGGTGCCGAGCTGCTGCACCGGACGACGCGATCGATTAAGCTGAGCGAGGAGGGCGAGCGCTATGTCGCGATCTGCCGCCGCGTGCTGACCGAGCTGGAGGAGGCCGACGACATCGCGGCCGGTCCGCGCACGGCCCCCCGCGGCCTGCTCACGATCACCGCCCCTGTGGTGTCGGGCGAGATGGTGCTGCGGCCGATCCTCGATGCGTTTCTCGACGCCTATCCGGCGGTGACGGCAAAACTCCTGCTGTTCGACCGCGCGGTCAATCTGATCGAGGAGGGTGTCGATGTCGCGCTTCGCATCGGTCCTCTCGCGGATTCGGCTATGGTCGCGATGCGGGTCGGCGAGATCAGCCGCGTCGTGGTGGCATCACCGCGCTATCTGAAGCAGCACCCGCGCATCGCCGAGCCCGGCGATCTCGCCAAGCATCAGGTCGTCGCGATGGCGCACCTTCCCAATTCCTGGACTTTTGCGCCGCAGGCCGGCTCGTCGGTAGCCCGGACGGTCCAGTTCACGCCGCGGCTCGCCGTCAACAGCACCTATGCGGCCGTGGCGTCCGCCGTCGCCGGGCGTGGCGTGGCGCGGATGTATTCGTACCAGGTAGCCGAGCAGGTCACGCGCGGCGAATTAGAGATCGTGCTGGCCGGCGACGAAGATCCGGAGATGCCCGCGCATTTGATCTGCCCGCAGGGCCGGCTCTCGGTGCCCAAAGTGCGAGCCTTCACCGACTTTGCCGTGCCCCGGCTGAAGAAGCACTTTGCGCAACTGAAGAAGAGCATCAAGGCGCGTTGAACGGCTGCGCGCTCGGCAATGCGTTGGGTTTCGCGTATTCGGTCATCCCGGTGAATCGGCCATGCTGGCCGAACGGTTAACGCAGGATTAACCGCGGAGTCCTAGCCTGTCTCGGCTGGGGTTACTTGCAAGGTCGAGGTGAGCCCAATGGAAGCCCAGAAGATCGCGGTCGACGCCGTCGTCGCGTTGACCGATTGCGACCGCGACGCCGTCATCGCCTTCATCCGCCGGCTCTATCTCGCCGGCGTAACCGACCCCAAGCGCCTGACCTTCAAGGGTCTCCAGGCGCTGTCGCGGCTCTGATTCGGCTCGTTTCAGCCTCAAGTCACCCGTCCTTACTCTCTCGAGCGTGATTGCAACCCACCGGTGAATATCTTGCCGGTCGGGCGGTGTCGGGGTAGATCACGTTCCCGGCTGGATCACTGGGGGAACGGGAGATGCTGAAACAGCTTTTTGCACCGCAGCTCGTCATGCTCTATGTGCTGGCGGCGTCGACGATCTACATTCATTTCCGCGGCAAGCACCGGCTGCGCTTCGCGCGCCAGCTCGGCGATCACTCCACCTATCTCTCGCCCTACAACGTGCTGATGTATGCGGGATCGGCGGTGCCGAACAGGCCGGTGATCCCGGTCGATCAGTTTCCCGAGCTCAAGCCGCTCAGCGAGAATTGGGAGACTATTCGCGACGAGGCCATTCGCCTGTTCGACGAAGGCTTCATTCGCGCAGCGGCGAAGAACAACGATTGGGGTTTCTACTCGTTCTTCAAGAGCGGCTGGAAGCGGTTTTACCTGAAATGGTACGACGACTTTCTACCCTCGGCGCGCACGCTGTGCCCGAAGACGGTGGAGCTGCTCAACTCTATCCCGAGCGTGCATGGCGCGATGTTCGCGATGCTGCCGCCGGGCGGCAAGCTCGGCGCCCACCGCGATCCCTTCGCCGGCTCGCTGCGCTACCACCTCGGCCTCGTCACGCCGAACTCGAACAAGTGCCGGATCCTGGTCGACGGCGTCGAATGCGTCTGGCGCGACGGCGAGGCCTTCATGTTCGACGAGACCTTCATCCACAGCGCGGAGAATGAGACCGACGTCAACCGCATCATCCTGTTCTGCGACGTCGAGCGTCCGATGAAGTACGGCTTCATGACCGCGATCAACCGCTGGGTCAGCCATCACATCGTCAAGACGTCTGCGACGCAGAACGTCGACGGCGAGGATGTCGGCGTCCTCAACAAGCTGTTCGGCAAGCTCTACGAGATCCACCTTGCGAGCCGCAAGGTCAAGCAATGGAATCGCAACGTCTACTACACGCTGAAATATTCGCTGACGGCGCTGATCCTCGGCCTCATCGTGATGTCGGCATTGCGGTGATCGCGTTTGCATGGGGTGGCGAAGCAAACCGTCAGCATTTTCTAGTGCTGGTGCTTGTGTCCTTCGGAGCTATCAGGGCGCTGGTAACCGCGCAGCTCCGCGTATCGCTGCATTTGGCTCTGATCGAGCAAGGCTGTTGTCGACAGATGATATTTGAGGTGGCTTTCGCGGAGCAGTGCCTGGGTTTCCGAAATAGCAACGAGGGTCGCCTTGAGTGACTCCGGGGTCACGACGCGGGCAGAGAAGAGCCGGTCCAACTCCGTTTCCTGCTCGACCAGCTTGTTACCCAGCGGGACCGCCTCTTGCTTCATGGCATCGAAGAGGCGCTGAACCTGGATGCGCTGATCCGCGGTCAAGTCAAGCCGATCACCGAACTCAAGAACATGGCTCGGACCGGGATATCCGTTGAGTTCGGCGGCAAGCGCCAAGCCCATGCCACGACCGACTCGAAGATCGTCGATCTGCTGGTGCGACAGCGCCTTGATGGGGCGCTGCTCAAGGCCGGCATAGGGCTGAATGGACTGCGCGCTGGCAGCGTTGCACGAGACAATAAGTGTGGCCGCAAGCAGGATAAGGCGTCTCATGAGCTGGCTCCATGAAATCGGCCCGGCTGGTCGATCGATCTCCACCGGTGCTCTCCACATATCTTGCTGGACGGTTCGCCTCATGGCAACAAAGATTGCCGCGATTGAGTTGCCGAACGTGGAGCAGACGATGGCCTCCTTGCCGACCGCGAATACCGAGATCACGCAGTTCTTCCGCGCCTGGCTGGAAACCTTCGCAGGCTATGTCCGCGACGTCGACTATGCTTCGGCGCGGCCGCTTTTCCATCCGGAAGTGCTGGCCTTCGGCACGCACAATGACGTCATTCCCGGCCTCGACCAATGGATCACCACGCAATGGGACAACGTGTGGCCGAAGACGTCCGACTTCCGTTTCGTCATCGACCAGGCCTCGGTCCTGGCATCGTCCGATGGCACGATAGCGACCGTGATCGTGCCGTGGACAAGCACCGGCTATGATCCCGACGGCAGCGCGTTTCCACGTCCCGGCCGGGCCACGATGGTGTTTTCAAGACATGGCGATGGTTGGCTGTGCGTGCATTCGCACATGTCGCTCAATCGCGGCGTGCCGCAGACAAGCCACGCCGATCGACCGGTGAAGGCTTGGTAGTGCCGCCGGGCTTATCGGCCGACTAAAATTTTGCCCTCTCATTCCAGGTCGGTTGGAACCCTTGGAACCCACCGTCGTTTTTTCGGCAACAACAACAGGTGAAACCACGCAAGCGGGGGCCTATCTGAGGATGCGCTCCCATGGCAACCCTTCATCTCGACGCCACCCGACTTACCGCCACCGAGCATCAGCGCCAGCTTCGCCGCGCCGTGATCGCCTCCACAATCGGGACCGCGATCGAGTGGTATGACTTCTTTCTTTACAGCACCGTCACGGGTCTGGTTTTCGCAAAGCTCTTCTTTCCTCACTCCGATCCCTGGGTCGGCACGCTGGAGGCGTTTGCGATCTACGCGGTCGGATTCGCCGCGCGGCCCGTCGGCGCGGCAATCTTTGGCCATTATGGCGACCGCATCGGACGTAAATCCACGCTGATCGCGACGCTGCTCTTGATGGGACTGGCGACCGCTGCCGTGGCCATGGTGCCGACCTATGCCAGCATCGGTATCTGGGGCGCCGTGATCCTGACCGTGCTGCGGTTCATTCAGGGCGTCGGTGTCGGCGGTGAGTGGGGCGGCTCCGTACTGATGTCGATGGAATGGGCGCGCAACGACCGATCCCGTGGATTGATCGCATCATGGCCGCAGTTCGGTGTGCCCTGTGGGCTTTTCCTCGCCAATCTTGCCGTGCTGGTGTTCAGCCAGATGGCGGGTGATCAGTTCCTGGCATGGGGCTGGCGTATTCCCTTCGCGCTCAGCATCATCCTGGTCGGCGTGGGCCTCTATATCAGGCTCGGCATTCTCGAAACCCCGGTGTTCTCCAAGCTCGTGGCCGAACGCCAGGTCGATCGCACGCCGATGCTCACGGTGATCCGGGAATACCCGAAGGAGATTCTACTGTCTGCGTTTGCGCGCATGTCGGAGCAGGCGCCGTTCTACATCTTCACTGCCTTCGTGTTCTCCTATGGCATCGGCACCCTGCACGTATCACGCGACTTCCTGCTGACCGCGGTGCTCTCGGCCTCGGTGCTGTCGTTCGTGTCGATCCCGCTGTGCGGACATATCTCCGATCAGATCGGCCGCAAGAACATGTATATGCTCGGCGCTGCCGTGACGGGTATCTTCGGCTTCGTCTATTTCGCCATGCTCAATACGGGGTCGCTGACCATCATCTTCCTCGCGATCATCCTGTCGCTGATTCCGCACGACATGCAGTATGGACCGCAAGCCGCCTTGATCGCCGAGAGCTTCACCGGACGCCTGCGCTACAGCGGCTCCTCGCTAGGCTATCAGCTCGCATCGGTGATCGCCGGCGGCCCCGCACCGCTGATCGCTACCTGGCTGTACGGCACGTTCCACTCGGCGACCGCGATCGCGGTCTACATCGCGATTTGCGCGGTCGTGACGCTGGTGGCGACCGCGATGATGACCGATTACACCGGAAAGGACATCAACGCGGCGGGGGCGTATGAGCGACGTAGTTGAATCCGCAAAAAGCCCCGGACGTGATGCCCGGGGCTTTGCTTTCCTGTGATCTCCAGCTCAGCCTTATTCCGGCTGACCGATGCTCACCTTCAGCGTGCCGACGCCGTCGACGCCGCATTCGAGCTTGTCGCCGGGCTGGAGCTGCGATACGCCGGCCGGTGTGCCCGTCATGATGATGTCGCCGGCGGCGAGCTTCACCTGCTGCGAGAGCTGCCAGATGATCTCAGGCACGTTCCAGATCAGCTCGGTAAGGTCGCCCTTCTGCGCTTCCTTGCCGTTGACCGTGAGCCAGATCTTGCCCTTGGCGGGATGGCCGATCTTCGATGCCGGCTGCACCGCAGAGCAAGGGGCGGAGCCGTCGAACGACTTGCCGACCTCCCACGGACGCTCCTTCTTGCGCGAGGCGATCTGGAGGTCGCGGCGGGTGAGATCGATGCCGACGGCGTAGCCGTAGACATGGTCGAGCGCCTTGTCGGCGGGGATGTTGAGGCCGCCGCTTTTCATCGCGACGATCAGCTCGACCTCGTGATGGAGATCCTTGGTCAGCGGCGGATAGGGAATGGTGGCGCCGTCAGGCACCAGCATGTCGGCGTGCTTGGCGAAGAAGAACGGCGGGGCGCGCTCGTCGTTGCCCATCTCGCGGATGTGCTCGAGATAGTTGCGGCCGACACACCAGATGCGGCGCACGGGATAACGACCGCTTTCCCCGACGACGGGAAGCGATGCCTGGGTCGGAAGCGGGATGACGTAGGAGGCGGCGTTCATGAAGCGGTCTCGCTGCTCTTGGGGTGAAGGGAACTCTATGCGGTTGCGCTGATCGGCGCCAGAGCACCGGCGTCGTGATGCTGCAGGCGGAAGAACGAGGCGTAGCGGCCGCCGCGGCGGAGCAGCTCGTCATGCCGGCCCTGCTCGACGATCTCGCCGCCCTCGACCACCAGGATCGCATCCGCGTGCATGATGGTGTGCAGGCGGTGCGCGATCACGATGGTGGTGCGGTTCTGGCAGAGATGCTCGATCGCCTCCTGCACTTGCCGCTCGGACTCGGAATCGAGCGCGGCGGTGGCTTCGTCAAGCAGGATGATCGGCGCGTTCTTGATCAGCGCGCGCGCAACCGCGATGCGCTGGCGCTGGCCGCCGGACAGCTGCGTGCCGTGCTCGCCGACCGGCGTGTCGTAGCCGAGCGGGAAGCCCATGATGAAATCATGCGCGCAGGCTGCTTTCGCAGCATCGATGATTTGTTCTTCGGTCGCACCAGACCGGCCGAAGGCGATGTTGCTGCGGATGGTGTCGCGGAACAGATAGACGTCCTGACCGACATAGGCGGTCTGTGCGCGAAGCGATTTGCGCGAGATCAAGCCGATCGACTGGCCGTCGATCACGATGTCGCCTTGAGTCACCTCGTAGAAGCGCAGCAGCAGCGCCAGCACGGTCGACTTGCCGCCGCCGGAGGGGCCGACCAATGCGGTGACCTTGCCGGGCTCGGCAACGAAACTCATGCGGTTGAGAACGGTCTCGCCGGTCCGGTAAGAGAAGCTGACGTCGTTGAGCTCGATGCGTGCATCCGACAGTTTCAGCGCCGGCTTGTCGTCGTCAGAGTGCTCGCTCGCGGGGCTGTCGACGACTTCGAGCAGCATGCGGGCGCCGACGAGCTGGCTGTTGAGGTCGATGTTGAGCCGCGCCAGCCGCTTGGCTGGCTCGGTCGCCATCAGGAACGCGGTCATGAACGAGAAGAACGCGCCGGGCGTGGCGTTGAGCGCGACCACGCTATAGCCGCCATAAAGCAGGCAGCCGGCGACCGCGAAGCCGCCGAGCATCTCCATCAGCGGGTTGGAGCGGTTGGCGACGCGGGCCATCTTGTTGGCGTTGCGCTCGACGATCGCGATGTTCTCGTCGATGCGGTTCTGCATGGTGTCTTCGAGCGTGAACGCCTTGACTGTGCGGATGCCTTGCAGCGATTCCTGCATCGTCTCCAGGATGTCGGCGGTGCCGGTGAACTGGTTATAGGCGAGGCCCTTGATGCGCTTGACCAGCTTGCGCAGCACCAGCATCGCCGGCGGCACCACGACGAGGCCGATGAACGACATCACCGGGTCCTGCCACACCATCACGCCGATCATGGCGAGCAGCATCATGAGGTCGCGCCCGACGGCGTTGACCAGCATGTTGAGGACATCGGTGATGGACTTTGCTCCGGCCGTCAGCCGCGCCAAAAATTCCGACGAATGCCGCTCGGAGAAGAATCCGACGCTCTCGCGCATCAGCTTGGCGAACAGCTGGCGCTGGTTGGTGGCGAGGATGGCGTTGGAGATCTTGGTCAGGATCACCATGTGGCCGTAAGTCGCCACGCCCTTGATGAAGAGCAGGATCACCGTGATGCCCGAGAACATCGCGATGCCCGGGATGTTCTTGTCGACATAGGCCTGGTTGATGACCTGGCCGAGCACGTAGGTCGCGCCCGCGGTCGATCCGGCGGCAAGCGCCATCAGCGCGAAGGCGACGAGGTAACGCCGCCAGTAGATGACCCCTTGTTCCGTGACAAGGCGGCGAACGAGGACCGCTGCCGCATAGGGATCGTCGGTGATTTTCTTTGGAAACTGGGCCATCCGTAGTCCATTGACGGCACAGGAAAAAAGCCTGCCCGCGCGTCAGGGATCGAACGGCCTCTGTGCCCGCTAAAGCCGCGCTTTTCAAGCCCAATTAAGGACTTGCGCCCGGATGGAATCTAGGCCGAGGCGGCGTGGCGGAGTTCGCCGTGGTGCTCGCGGAACAGCTTGTCCTCCCACGCCAGCGCATGCGCGGCGATGGTCTCGAGGTCGTCGTATTGCGGCTTCCAGTCGAGCAGGCTGCGGATGCGGCTGGTGTCGGCGACCATGGTCATGATGTCGCCGGACCGGCGCGGGGCGTATTGCACGGCAAAGCTGCGGCCGGATACCCGGCGTACCGCGTCGATGGTTTCCAGCACGGAATAGCCGCGGCCATAGCCGCAATTCAGCGTCGTCGAGGCGCCGCCATTGCGCAAATATGCGAGCGCCGAGCGATGCGCCTGCGACAGGTCCGTGACGTGGATGAAGTCGCGAATGCAGCTGCCGTCCTGGGTCGGATAGTCGGTGCCGAAAACGTCGATCTTGGCACGCTGGCCGGTCGCGGCTTCCACTGCGATCTTGAGCAGATGCGTAGCACCGACGGTTGCGAGGCCGATGCGGGCCTGCGGATCGGCACCCGCAACGTTGAAGTAGCGCAAGGTCACGTATTGCATGCCGTAGGCGGCGGCGACGTCGTGCAGCATGATCTCGGTCATCAGCTTCGACGAACCGTAGGGCGACAGCGGACGCGTCGGCGCGTGTTCGGGCACCGGCACCAGGTCCGGATTGCCGTAGACGGCGGCGGTCGAGGAGAAGATGAAGCGGTTGATGCCGCGCTTGACTGCGACGTTGAGCAGGTTGCGGGCGGTCATGAAATTGTTGCGGTAATAGCCGAGCGGATCGCGCATCGAATCCGGCACGACCACCGAGCCCGCGAAATGGATGATGCTCTCGATATTGTGCTGGGCGATCACGCCTTCGAGCAGGTTCTCGTCGCCGGCATCGCCAATGAACAGCGGCACGCCTTCGGGCAGATACGCGGAGAAACCGGTGGAGAGATCGTCGATCACGACGACGTCCTCGCCGGCTTCCGCCAGCGCCAGAACCGTGTGACTTCCGATATAGCCGGCGCCGCCGGTGACTAGCACAGTCATGGTCTCACCCGTCTTCGGTCAACGCTGCAAGTTAACGTCTGCGTGGTGAAGAGGGGGTATCGGCGCGGCTGAACTGGTCACTATGCTTAATGTTGCGTATAGGGGGCCAACGAAGCGGAGCGTGACGTGGCGAATTCCCCGAGCGATCTCGACGTGATCGTGCCAAATCTGCACAGGCGCTATTCCGGGGTCACCGCGACCAACCGGATGGTGGCGCCGCGGCTGGCAAAGCTGTTTCGCGCCGCGTGGTTCGGGTCCGACGCGCCGGAGGGGATCGCGCGGCTGAGCAGTGCCGATCTCCTGAAATTGTGGCGCCGCAAGCAGCCCTTGATCTGGCATGCGCGGCGCAACAACGAGATGATCGCGGGCGTCGTGCTGCGTGCGCTCGGCTGGCCGTTGAAACTGGTCTTTACCTCCGCAGCACAGCGGCACCATAGCTGGATCACGCGCTGGCTGATCCGGCGCATGGACGCGATCATCGCGACCTCGGATCTCTCGGCCTCGTTCCTGAAAGTGCAGGCGACGGTGATCCCGCATGGGGTCGACACTGACGTCTATGCGCCGCCGCTCGATCGCGCCGCCGCGTTCGGGGAAGCCGCTCTGCCGGGCCGCTATGCGATCGGCTGCTTCGGCCGCGTGCGCGCGCAGAAGGGCACTGATTTGTTTGTCGATGCGATGTGCCGCTTGCTGCCGCGCTATCCAGATTTCACCGCTGTTATCGTCGGACAGGTCACGCCCGAGCAAACTCCCTTTGCGAACGACCTGAAGAAGCGGATCGAGGCCGTGGGCCTGCAATCGCGCATCGTCATCACCGGCGAGCTGCCGATCGAGGCGGTGCAGCGCTGGTATCAGCGACTGACCATCTACGCCTTCACCTCACGCAACGAAGGCTTTGGCCTGACGCTGATCGAGGCGATGGCGGCCGGCAGCGCACTGGTCGCCGCGCGCGCCGGCGCGGCCGAGCTCGTGGTCGAGGATGGCGTGACCGGTGTGCTGATCCCGACCGGTGACGCGGATGCGCTGGCAGCAGCGCTGGAGCCGCTGATGGGCGATGTGGCCGCTGCAACGGAGATGGGCGAGCGCGGGCGGGCACGGGTGCTCGAACGATTCAGCCTCGATGCGGAAGCGGCGAGTATCGGCGAGGTCTATCAGCCGCTGCTCTGAGCCGGCGCTGTCGTGACCGCAAACAAAAACCGCGAAAACAACCCCATGCACAGTAGCCGATGATAGTGAAATCAATGGCTTGGCGGCTAGCGTCACGTGTTACTGATTTTACGAAATGGTTTTGACTCGTCGGGCAAAACACCGCATGATGTCATCGTCGGCGCAGCCTCGACGGCCTTCAGGTCATGGTCCGCATCCCAGCCTCACCCAGCACCCGCTCCGCAATCTCCACCACCTCGTTCGCCGCAATATCCCGCATGCAGCGGTGGTCGTTCATCTTGCAGATCGTGCTCTGGCAGGGCTGGCATGACAGCACGCTCTTGTCCTGGACCACGGTCGCTGCGAGGCCGTTGAGGGGGGCCCAGAGGTAGGGGCTGGTCGGGCCGAAGATGCCCATGGTCGGCGTGCCCAGGGCGGCGGCGATGTGCATCAGGCCGGAATCGTTGGAGATTGCGATGCCGGCCGCGGCCATGGCCAGCACGCCGTTGCGCAGATCGTTGCCGGTGAGGTCCCGGACCCCCGGGTCGCCGGCCGCGACGATCTCCTGGGCCAGGCCCTTTTCCCCGGGGCCGCCGACCACCCAGACCTCAAAGCCGCGCGCGGCCAGCAAGCGGGCGGCCTCGGGATAGTAGGTCCAGCGCTTTGACGCCCCGACCGAGCCGGGGGCGAGCGCTACGGCCGCGCCGGCACTGAGGCCGTTGGCCTGCCGCCAGCGGACGATGTCCCCGGCCGGGACCCGCAATTGCGGCACCGGCCATTCCGCCGGCAGGGGGGCGCCGTCGGGCTGGGCGAGGGCGGCGTTCTTGTCGATGAAGCGGGGCAGTTTCTTTTCGCCCCAGCGCCAGCGGTTGAGCAGGCCGAACCGGAATTCGCCGACGAAGCCGACCCTTTCCGGAATCCCGGCCAAAGCGGGCGCGATGGCGGCCTTCCAGGTCCGGGGCAGCACCAGGGCGGTGCCGTAGTTCCGCTCGCGCAGGAGCTTCGCCAAGCCGAGCTGGCGGCCCACGGCGAGTTGGCTGCGCGGCAGGTCCCAGACGACGCCCTCGCGCACGCCGGGCATGTAGTCGACCAGAGGAGCGCACAGGGATGTCGTCAGAAGATCGATCGGCCGGTTCGGCCAGCGCTCCTTCAGGACCCGCACCACGGTGTGATTCCGGACGAAATCGCCGATCCACATGTACGGGACGATCAGGATCGGCCGGGTGTCGCTCCGATCTGTATCTCCGCCAAATTGCGAATCTTTGTTCATTCGTTATATCGGACCGTGGGTTCGCTGATGTGGCGGTTCGGTTAGCCGCTCCGGGCCGGCAGGTAAAGCCGGCAGGAGCGGCAATCCCAAAACCGCTTACACTTTGGCGGATCATGCGCTAGGGCAGGACCGGGCCGCAAAACTTCGGGCAGGCGAAATCTGGCGGGGAAGTTGGAATGTTGCTGGTGACCGGCGGGGCCGGTTTTATCGGATCGAATGTCGTCGCCGCGCTGAACGAGGCCGGCCGTAGCGACGTCGTGGTTTGTGATTTCCTCGGTAACGACGGCAAATGGCGCAACCTCGCCAAGCGGCAGCTTGTGGATATCGTGCCGCCGGCTGAGCTGCCGGACTGGCTGAAGGGCCGCAAGCTCGATGCCATGATCCATCTCGGGGCGATTTCCGCGACCACCGCGACCGACGGCGACCTCGTATTCGAGACCAACTTCCGCCTGTCGATGCGCCTCCTGGACTGGTGCACGGCGAATGCGGTGCCGTTGATCTACGCCTCCTCGGCGGCGACCTATGGCGACGGCGAGGCAGGATTTGACGACGACAGCTCTGTGCCTGCGCTGAAGAAACTGCGGCCGATGAATCTCTATGGCTGGAGCAAGCACCTGTTCGATCTCGCCGTCGCCGAGCGCGCAGCGAACGGCGAGAAGCTGCCGCCGCAATGGGCCGGCCTGAAATTCTTCAACGTGTTCGGCCCCAACGAATACCACAAGGGCTCGATGACGAGCGTGCTTGCGCGCCGCTTCGACGACGTCAAAGCGGGCCGCGTCGTGCAATTGTTCAAGTCGCACCGCGAGGGCATCGCCGACGGCGATCAGCGCCGCGATTTCATCTATGTCGACGACGTCGTGCGCGTCGTCATGTGGCTGCTGGCGACGCCGTCGGTGTCCGGCATCTTCAACGTCGGCACCGGCAAGGCACGCAGCTTCAGGGATCTGATGCTCGCGGCCTATTCCGCGCTCGGCGCGAGGCCCAACATCGAATATATCGACATGCCCGAGCAAATCCGCGGCGGCTACCAGTACTTCACCCAGAGCGAGGTCGATCGCCTCCATTGCGCCGGCTATAATGGTGGTTTCACGACGCTCGAGGACGCGGTGAAGGCCTATGTCGGGGATTACCTCGACCGGCCCGACCGCTTCCGCTGAGGCCTATCACCATGCCGACGCCCATTCTCGATTTCGATGCCCTCGCGCAAGCCATCTCAGGCCGCACGGTGCTGTGCATCGGCGACATCATGCTGGACGAATTCGTCTATGGCGAGGTGTCGCGGATCTCGCCGGAAGCGCCGGCGCCTGTCCTCGCCGCACAGCGCAGCGAGATCCATATCGGCGGTGCCGGCAATGTCGCGCGCAACGTCGCTTCCCTCGGCGCGCGCTGCATCTTCGTCGGCCTCGTCGGCGAGGACGAGGCGGGCAGGCAGCTCGCCTCGGCGCTTGCGCAGCAGGGTGCCATCGAAAGCGTGCTGGTGTGCGATCCCTCGCGCCCGACCACGCGAAAGGTCCGCTTCGTCTCCGAGCATTTTTCCACGCACATGCTGCGTGCGGATTGGGAGCAGGCACAGCCCGCCTCCGATACGATCGAGACCAGGCTGATCGAAGCAATCCTGCCGCAGATCGCGCGCGCCGACATCGTGCTGCTCTCCGACTATGCCAAGGGCGTGCTGACCGCCCGCGTCATCCGCCACACCATCGACGCCGCGCGAAAGCTCGGCAAGCCCGTCATCGTCGATCCGAAGAGTCTCAATTGGGCGATTTATCGCGGCGCGACGCTCCTCACGCCCAATCGCAAGGAATTTTCGGAGGCGACTAGAAGCCGCGCCGACACCTCACAAAGCATCGTCGATGCAAGCGAGGACGTGATGCGGCTCGCCGATTGCGAAGCGATCCTGGTCACGCAAGGCGAGCACGGCATGACGCTGGTGCCGCGCAACGGCGAGGCCGTTCACGTTCCGGCGTTTCCGGTCAAGGTGCGCGACGTCTCCGGCGCCGGCGACACCGTTGCCGCGGCACTCGCGGTGTCGCTTGCCACCGGCGCGGACTGGGACACGGCGCTGCGCATGGCCAGTGCCGCGGCCGCCGTCGCCGTCGGCAAGCAGGGCACCGCCAGCGTGAGTGCGGCCGAGCTGAAGCGAAAGATATTGCCGCATGCCTATCTCGCAGCCGAGGAGAAGATCATGCTCGAGCCCGGCGCGCTCGACGCACAGCTCGCGGAATGGAAGAAGCAAGGCCAGCGCGTCGGCTTCACCAATGGCTGCTTCGATATCCTGCATCCCGGCCACGTCAAGGTGCTGACGGCCGCGCGCTCCGCCTGCGACCGCCTGATCGTAGGGCTGAACAGCGACGCCTCGGTGCGGCGGCTGAAGGGCGCCGACCGCCCGGTTCAGGACGAGCGGGCGCGTGCGGAAGTGCTGGCGGCGCTCGAAGCCGTCGATCTCGTCGTTATTTTCGATGAGGATACGCCGATCGACCTGATCACCCGCATCAAGCCGAGCGCGCTGATCAAAGGGGGCGATTACACCCGCGAGCAGGTGGTTGGCCATGAAGTCGTCGAAGCCGCGGGCGGGACGGTCGTGCTGGTCGACATTCTCCAGGGCTTCAGCACGACGGCGCTGGTTCATCGCGCGCGAGGAGAGGGCAAGTGACGACACTCGCGGGGGAGACGACCGGCCAGGCGCTGTGGCGGCGTCTGCGCAGTCCGGTGGCCTGGTGCGAGACGGTGGACGTGTTCGCGATCCTGACCGCGGCCTCGCTGCCCTGGTCGACCTCGCTCACGGCGATCTTCAACGCCGCGTTCCTGATCTGCATGGTGCCGTTCCTCGATTTCAAGGCATTCCTGCATTCGCTGAAACGTCCGATCTGCGCGGCGCCGATCGCGCTGTTTCTGCTTGCGCTGGCGGGGACGCTGTGGTCGGACGCAGCCTGGGGCACGCGCTTCTACGCGGTCGGTCCGACGGTCAAGCTGCTCGTGATTCCCGTCCTCCTGTATCATTTCGAGCGTTCGAAGCGCGGACACTGGGTCTTCATCGCGTTCCTCGCATCCTGCGCCTTGCTGTCGGTGATGTCCTGGCTGGTGGCCTTCTACCCCGGCCTGTCGCTGAAACCCGGTGATCCCCTCGAGCGGGGCGTCTTCGTCAAGAACTACATCGACCAGAGCCAGGAGTTCACGCTCTGCGCGATCGCGCTGGCCTATCCGGTCGTGGTCCTGCTGCGTGACAAGCGCTACTGGCTCGCCGGCCTGTTGACGGCTCTGGCGCTGAGCTTCTTCGTCAATATGGCCTTCGTGGTGGTATCCCGTACCGCGCTCGTCACCGTGCCGATCATGCTCGCCGTGTTCGCGTTGCTTCACCTGACATGGCGCAGCATCGCGATCATCTCCGCCGTCCTGCTCGCCGGAGCCGCAATCGCCTGGCTGGCGTCGCCGCAATTGCGCAAGACCGTAGACACGTTTTCGCGCGACTATCGGCTTTACACCCAGGAGAAGGTCCCGACGTCCATGGGCGAGCGACTTGTGTACTGGCAGAATTCAATCCAGTTCTTTGCGCAAGCTCCAGTGGCAGGGCACGGGACGGGGTCCGGCTATGGGCTGTTCGACAAGGTTTCCAAAGGCGAGGAATGGGTCCATGGCGTCAGGGTCTTTCCGAATCCGCATAATCAGACGCTGCATGTCGCCGTGCAATGGGGCGTCATCGGCATCGCTGTCCTCTACACGATCTGGATCGTGCACCTTCTGTTGTTTCGCGGCGATGGCCTTGCAAACTGGATCGGCCTGCTGGTCGTGGTCCAGAACGTATTCACCTCGTTGTTCAACTCCCATCTGTTCGACTTCCACGAGGGCTGGATGTACGTCATCGGTGTCGGCGTTGCCGGCGGCATGGTGATCCGGGCCCAGCAGGCCGAGACGAAGGCGGCGGAAGCCGGTTCCTGAACGGCCGGGCGTTGAGCAGCAAGCCTTGACTGGCATGTCTTGCCGAGATGGGTTATCAGCGCGGTCAGGTTGCACCTAACTGGATTTTCATCGGTCAGCGGATGACGCGTCTTTCGCATCTCACCTTGCGCAATTTCTTCATCGCGCTCCACGACCTGCTGGCGACCACGGCGGCGCTGTTCGCTGCCTTCTATCTGCGCTTCGAGGGCGGCGAAGGTTTCTTCGACCGCCTGCCGCTGCTGATCCAGATCCTGCCCTATTTCCTCGCCTTCAGCGTGGTCGTGTTCTTCGTCTTCAACCTGACCACGACGAAATGGCGCTTCATCTCGCTGCCCGACGCGCTGAACATCATCCGCGTCGCGACCGTGCTGACGGTTGCGCTCCTGGTGCTCGACTACATCTTCGTCGCCCCCAATGTCCGCGGCGCCTTCTTCCTCGGCAAAGTGACGATCGTCCTCTATTGGTTCATCGAGATCTCCTTCCTCAGCGCGTTGCGCATGGCCTACCGTTATTTCCGCTATACGCGGGTGCGGCGTCAGGCCCGCATCGGGGATGCCGCGCCGACACTACTGATCGGCCGCGCCGCGGATGCCGAGGTGCTGTTGCGCGGAATCGAGAGCGGGGCGATCAAGCGGATCTGGCCGGTCGGCGTGCTGTCGCCGTCGAGTTCCGATCGCGGCCAGTCCATCCGCAACGTCCCGGTTCTGGGCGGCGTCGATGACATCGAGGATGTCGTCGCCGACTTCGCCAAGCGCGGCAAGCCGATCGCGCGCGTGGTGATGACGCCGACGGCATTCGAGGCGGAGGCCCATCCCGAATCGATCCTGATGCGGGCGCGCAAGCTCGGCGTGATCGTGAGCCGCATGCCCTCGCTCGAGAGCGGCGACACGCCGCGGCTCACTGCCGTCGCCGTCGAGGACCTGCTGCTACGGCCGAGCGAGACGATCGACTATGCGCGGCTCGAGGCCCTGATCGAGGGCAAGGCGGTGATTGTCACCGGCGGGGGCGGCTCGATCGGTTCCGAGATCTGCGAGCGTGTCGTCGCGTTCGGCGCGGCGCGCCTCCTGATCGTGGAAAATTCCGAGCCCGCGCTCTACGCGATCACGGAAGCGCTCGCGGCGCGCGGCACGGCTGCTTCGATCGAAGGGCGGATCGCCGACATTCGCGACCGTGAGCGCATCATGCGCCTGATGGCCGACTTCAAGCCGGACATCGTGTTCCATGCCGCCGCGCTCAAGCACGTGCCGATCCTCGAGCGCGACTGGAGCGAGGGCGTCAAGACCAACATCTTCGGCTCGATCAACGTTGCCGATGCCGCGCACAGCGCCGGCGCCGAAGCCATGGTGATGATCTCGACCGACAAGGCGATCGAGCCGGTGTCGATGCTCGGCCTCACCAAGCGCTTCGCCGAGATGTATTGCCAGGCGCTCGACCATGATCTCGCGGCAGGTCACGGCGGCGCAAGGCGGTCGATGCGGCTGATCTCGGTCCGGTTTGGCAATGTGCTGGCGTCGAACGGCTCGGTGGTGCCGAAGTTCAAGGCCCAGATCGATGCCGGCGGCCCCGTGACGGTCACGCATCCCGACATGGTCCGTTACTTCATGACCATTCGCGAGGCCTGCGATCTCGTCATCACGGCGGCAACGCATGCGCTCGGAACACAGCGTTCCGACGTGTCGGTGTACGTGCTCAACATGGGCCAGCCTGTAAAGATCGTCGATCTCGCCGAGCGCATGATCCGCCTCTCGGGCTTGCAGCCCGGCTACGACATCGAAATCGTGTTCACGGGCATGCGGCCCGGCGAACGCCTGCACGAAATCCTGTTCGCCTCCGAGGAGCCGACCCGCGAGATCGGCGTCGCCGGCATCATGGCCGCGCAGCCGAACGAGCCGCCGATGCAGACGCTGCGCAAATGGATTGCGGCGCTGGAGCAGGCGATCGCGCGCGACGATCGCGCCACCATCAGGACCATCCTGAAGGACGCGGTTCCGGAATTCGGGTCGACCGCGGCCTGATCATGCAGCCTCGAGGCAAGATCGTCGTCGCGAGCCAGCATTACCCGCCTGATCCGAGCACGACGGCGGCGATCATGGCCGAGATCGCCTGCCGCATCGCCGGTGATCACGAGGTCGTGGTGCTGTCGGGCTCATCCGGCGCGCTGCCGGCGTCGCAGACCGGACCCGGCAAGCCGCGCGTCGTCGCCGTCAAGAACCGTATCGCGGGCAAGGCGGCGCTGGTGCGGCGCGGCATCTCCGAGCTGCTGTTCGCGGCCCGCACGTTCCTGGCGTTGACACGGGAGCTGAGGCGAGGTGACGTCGTGCTCACCGTCACCGCGCCGTTCATGCTGCCTTATGCGGTCGCGGCGGCGGCAAGGCTGAAGGGCGCGCGCTCGGCGCTGATCATGCACGACCTCTTCCCCGACGTGCTGGTGATGGCGGGCTTGCTCAAGCCCGGTTCGATCGTGACCATGACGATGCGCGCCGCCAACAGCCTGATGTTCCGCGCGCTCAATGCCGTCATCACCATCGGCCGCGATGCGGAACGGCCGCTGCTGAGCTATTCCGGCATGACGCGGAACAAGATCCGCTTCATCCCGAACTGGGCAACGCTCGCGCCCGCACCCCGCCCGGTGAAGGCGGACAATCCGTTCCGCAAGGCGCATCGCGCGCGCTTCATTGTCGGCCTGTCGGGAAATCTCGGCTTCACCCATGATCCGGAGATCGTGTTCGAGGCGGCGCGCCTTTTGAAAGACGATCCGGACATCCACTTCCTGCTCTCCGGCTGGGGCATCGGCTTCGAGCGGCTGACGCAGTTGCAGGCCGAAGCGAACTTGCCCAATGTCTCCTTCGTGGCGCGGGTCGAGGATACCGAGCTCGAGGCATTCCTGGCGGCGGCCAATCTCTGGATCATTCCGTACCGGAAGGACGTTGCGGGAGTGTCGGTGCCGAGCCGGTTCTACAATCTGCTGGCGGTTGGCCGTCCCGTGGTGCTCGTCTCCGAGCCGGAGGCCGAGGCCGCGTTGACGGTGGTGGAGAACGGGCTGGGCTGGGTCGTGACGCCGGGCCGTGCCGATCAACTGGCCGAGGCGATCCGCGCGGCGTCTCGCTCCGACGATGTCACTATTGCGGAGCGCACGGTGAAGGCGGCAGCGAAGTTCGATCGCGTCACTGCGATGAACGCCTATGCCGCCGTGGTCGACGAATTGCTGCGCAACCCCGAACTGGCGGAGCAACGATGAACGAGCCCAAGCCAGTCGTACTGGTGACGGGGGCGAGCGGTTTCGTCGGCCGTCATGTCGTGCCCGCGCTGGCGCGCGAGGGATGGTCGGTCCGCCGCGCAGTGCGCAGCCCGGAAGGCCTGGACGACGAGGTCGTGATCGAGACGATCGGCCCCGAGACCGACTGGCAGGCCGCGCTTCAAGGCGTCGACGCGGTGGTCCATCTCGCCGCGCGCGTGCATCACAAGCACGAGGAGCATGCGGTCCAGCTCTACCGCAACGTCAACATTGCCGGCACGCTGCACCTGGCGCGCAGCGCGGCGACGGCCGGCGTGCGCCAGTTCATCTTCGTCAGCACAGTTCTCGTGCACGGCCGCAGCAACGAGGGCCGCGCGCCGTTCAGCGAGGACGATATCCTGACGCCGCGCGGTCTCTACGGCATGTCCAAGGCCGCGGCCGAGGCGGGCTTGAAGACGCTGGCGCGCGACAGCGCCATGAAGATCTCGGTGATCAGGCCGCCGCTGGTCTATGGTGCCGGCGCCAGGGGCAATTTCGCGCTGCTGACGCGTGCCGTGAACCTCGGGCTGCCACTGCCCTTTGCCGCGGTCCGCAATCACCGCGCCTTCCTTGCCGTGCAGAACCTGTCGTCGTTCATCCTGCGCCGGCTCTCTCATCCAGATCCCGCGAGCAATTTCGAGATCTTCCTGGTGGCCGACAGGGAGCAGGTCTCCACGCCCGAGTTCATCGCGCGGCTGGCCAAGGCTGCCGGCAAGAACTCGCGGCTGTTCGGCGTGCCGCCGGACCTGCTCGGAACGTTGCTGCGCGTGATGGGCCGGCAGGATACGCATGACAGCCTGATCGGCTCGCTTGAGCTCAACCTCGCCAAGGCGACCGCGACCGGCTGGCAGCCGCCGGTGTCTCTCGACGAGGGGCTGCGGCTGGCGCTGTCGGCTCAGGACGCCTGACGGCGGGAGAAGCGCCGCAGCACGAATCCGATCGCGATCGCGCCGGCGAGCAGGGAGAGAAGCGTGATGGCGATCGCGCCGGCACGCACGGTGACGATGGCAAGCAATGCCAGCACGAGGTTGAGCACGAACACTTCGCGAATCACCTGCGGGACCGTGAAGGCGTTGTCGGTGGCGCGCTGATAGAAGTGCGAGCGATGCGCCGACCAGAACTGTTCGCGGCGCGCGATGCGCCGGAACAGCGTGATGGTGGCATCCGCGAGGTAATAGGCCGGCAGCAGCAGCGCTGCGGCGGCTTGTCCGTGCCAGGCGAGCTCGAGCAGGCACCATCCGAGCAAAAGGCCGATCGGCAGGCTGCCGACATCGCCCAGGAAGACTTTTGCGAGCGGCTTGTTGAACGGCGCAAAGCCGAGCACGGCGCCGCACATCGCCGCGGCGATCAGCGCGGCCGGCCACGACAAATCGCCGAGCAGTCCCAGCAGCAGCAGCGCCGCGGTGACGGGCACGACTTCCGCCACCGTCATCAGGTCGAGCCCGTCCATGAAGTTGACGAGGTTCACGAACCACACGCCCGCCAGCAGGATGAGGCCGCGCTCCAGCACCAGCGGCAGCGCCGGCGCGATGCGCGCGGTCTCGGGCGCGGTGAACACGACGGCGCCGACCGCGGCGGCCTGCAGCACGAGCCGCACGAGCACCGGCAGCGACACGATGTCGTCGGCAAATCCGACCAGGGCGATCAGGATCGTCGCAGCGATCAGCGCGGGTGGAATCGCGACGTTCGCCCAGGCGGCCCAGGCTGATGCGACCAGCAGCGTCGCGGCGATTACCGCGATGCCCGCACCCTGCGGGGTCGGGATACGATGCGAGGACCGCGCGTTGGGGCGCGCCAATGCGTAGCGCTGGAGCAGGGGACGGCTGGTCCAGGTGATGGCGGCCGACACCAGCGCGGCAATGGCAACGGCAAGCAGCGAGGGCAGGGCGCCGAGCGCGTCAACGGCCGCGTTCACTCCGGCACCCCGAGCGGCGCCGACCCCTGCGCGGCTTTCTCCGCGCTGAGGATCCAGACCAGGCCGCCGATAGCGCCGACGATGAAGTACACGGCGCCGAACAGGAGCGAGACGTTGACGCCCTCGTTGGTGGCAAGTCCCGCGAAGCCGAACGCGAGGCCCATGGTGGCTTCACGCACGCCCCAGCCGGCGATCGAGATCGGCATCATCGTGATCAGCATCACCGGCGGTACGAGCATAAAGACGTCGCTGAAGCCGACCGGCGCCGCGATCGACTGCACGACGCACCAGGCGACCACGACGGCCAGCACATGCACGGCGAGCGACAGGATCACGACCGCCGGTCCGCGCGAGCGGCTGAAGATCACGCGGTTGGCGATCACGGCACAGGCGTGAATGTGATGCGTGGCCCACCAGGTTTTCAGCCAGTGCCATTTCAGCGCGCCGAAGACCAGGAAGCCGAGACCACCCGCGAGCGCCGCGAGGTCGACGAGCAGCAGCGCCGAGCGCCCGTGTGGATCGGCGATGAGGGCGTAGCTCCAGGGTAGGCTCGCGACGATGATGATCGCGAGCGCGATCAAACCGATCGCGCGGTCGACGAAGATCGAGTAGGTCGCAGCGCGCCAGCCGGCGCCCGCGCGCGCGACGAGCCAGAGCCGGACCGCATCGCCGCCGATCGCCGACGGCAGGGTCTGGTTGAAGAACGATCCGATCACGTTGTAGCGCATGGCCCGGCCGAGCTCGAGCGGCGCGCCGCATTCCGCGCTGATCTCGCGCCAGCGCAGCACGCCGACAAAGATTTGCAGGAACGTGATCGCGATTGCCAGGCCGATCCAGAACAGGCTGGTCACAGTGAAACGCGAAAACAGTTCGGACAGATCGACCTTGCGCAGCGCCAAATAGAGCAGCGCTCCGGAAATCAGGATCTTGGCCGTCGACAGCAGGATTCGGCGCATTTCGCCCGCGTGAACAAGGGATTTGAAACCACCCGACGCGAGGCGCCGAATTCGGCCGCTTTGGTATGGTTTTGGCGTCGATCTTGCAATAGCGGTTATTAAGAGTTCTCATGAACAGCCTCATGCAGGGTGGCGGAGCTATTGCGCTCCCCGCTAAAGAGGCCTCACGGGCGAAGGATTTCTCGGGAACAGAATGACGGATCAGGCGATTTTGATTACGGGTGCGGCCGGTTTCATCGGCTTTCACGTCACCCGGCAGCTTCTGAGCGAGGGCCGGCCCGTCGTCGGGCTCGACAATCTCAACGGCTATTACGACCCGGCGTTGAAACAGGCGCGCCTTGCGCTGTTGCGCGGGGATTCCCGTTTCTTCTTCGTCGAGGCCGATCTCGCCGACCGCGAGACCATCGCGGCGCTGTTTGCGCGACACCGATTTGCCAAAGTCGTGCATCTCGCGGCCCAGGCCGGCGTGCGCTATTCGATCGAGCAGCCGCACGCCTACGCCGATTCCAATCTCCGGGGCTTTCTCAACGTGCTGGAGGGCTGCCGGCACAATGGTTGTCGTCATCTCGTCTACGCTTCGTCATCCTCCGTTTATGGCGCCAACACAAAACTGCCATTTGCCGTGCAGGACCGGACCGACTATCCCGTGAGCCTCTACGCCGCGACCAAGAAGGCGAACGAGGTGATGGCGCAGTCCTACAGCCATCTCTATCGGCTGCCGGTCACGGGCCTGCGCTTCTTTACCATCTACGGCCCCTGGGGTCGGCCCGATATGGCCATGTTTCTGTTCGTGAACGCCATCATGGCCGATCGGCCGATCCGGCTCTTTAACCATGGCAAAATGCGTCGCGACTTCACCTATATTGACGACGTCACCCGCGTGGTGTCCAAGCTGATTGATCAGGTGCCCGCGGATGACCCGGCTGCCGCAAATGCGCCGTCTAAGGTCTACAATGTCGGCAACCACCATCCGGAAGAACTGATGCATGTCGTCGGACTTCTGGAGCAGGAGCTGGGTCGGACGGCGGTCAAAGAATTGCTGCCGATGCAGCCGGGAGACGTTTTGGAAACGTTCGCGGATGTCTCGGATCTGATGCGCGACACCGGCTTTGCACCGTCAACGCCGATTGCGCACGGGGTTCGTAATTTTGTCACCTGGTATCGGGACTACTTCAAGGTTTGAAATGACGATGGACAAACGCATTATCCCCCTGATCATGTGCGGCGGTGCCGGCACGCGGCTGTGGCCGGCTTCGCGCGAGGTGCGCCCCAAGCAATTCCTGCCGCTGTTCGGCACGCGCTCGACCTTTCAGGACACGCTTTCGCGCGTCTCGGAGGCCTCGCTGTTCGATCGCCCGATCGTCATCACCAATGCCTCCTATCGCTTCATGGTGCTGGAGCAGCTCGCCGAGATCGGCATCGAAGCCGACGTGATCCTCGAGCCGACGCGGCGCGATTCCGGCCCCGCGATTGCCGCGGGCGCGGTGTTCGCGCAGAACCGCGCCGGTGAAGCCATCGTGCTCGCGCTCGCCGCCGACCATGTGGTGCAGGACAATGCCGCCTTCGTCGCGGCGTGCCGCGAAGGTCTGATCGCCGCGAGCGCCGGGCGCATCGTCACCTTCGGCGTCAAGCCGGAGCGGCCGGCGACCGAATACGGCTATATCAGCCCGGGCGAGGTGATCTCCGGCACGGTTCACGCGGTCGCGCGCTTCGTCGAGAAGCCGGACGCGGTGAAGGCGGCCGACTACGTCAATTCCGGCTATCTCTGGAACAGCGGCAACTTCATGTTCCCGGCCAGCGTGTTGCTCGACGAATACCGCAAGGTCGACGCGGCGAGCGTGGAGGCGATCTCCAATGCCGTCGCCAATGCCGGCCGCGATCTCGGCTTCGTGACGCTGGAGCCCGAGGCGTTCGGCGCGGCCAAGGCGATCTCGATCGACTATGCGGTGATGGAAAAGACCGCGCGCGCAGCGGTGGTGCCGGTGTCCTGCGGCTGGTCCGACGTCGGCTCCTGGCACGCGGTGTGGGAATTGTCCGAGAAGGACGCACAAGGCAACGCTTCGCACGGCAGCGCCGTGTTCGAAGATTCCCGCAACTGCAACGTCACCACCGATTCCGCGCTGGTCGCGCTCGAAGGCGTCGACGATCTCGTCGTGGTCGCGACCGCGGATGCGGTGCTGGTCTCGCGCCAGAAGGATGCCAACGGCCTGAAGCGGCTCGTGACCAAGCTCAAGGCGGTGGCACCGAAGGTCACCGAGGAGCACCTTAGGGTGCATCGGCCCTGGGGCAGCTACCAGTCGGTCGACAATGGCGAGCGCCACCAGGTCAAGCGCATCGTGGTGAAGCCGGGCGGGCGTCTGTCGCTGCAGAAGCACCATCATCGCGCCGAGCACTGGATCGTCGTCCGCGGCGCCGCCCGCGTCACCGTCAACGAGACCGTCAAGACGGTGCACGAGAACGAGTCGATCTACATCCCGATGGGCGCGGTGCACCGGATGGAGAACCCCGGCAAGATCATGCTGGAGCTGATCGAGGTCCAGACCGGAAGCTATCTCGGCGAAGACGACATCATCCGGATTGAAGACGACTATCAACGGTCGTAGCCAGCAAGCTCCGAATCACGCGACGCGGGCTGAAACGTTGGTCTCTTTCAGAGGCTTAAGGCCCAGGGAACGTGTAACTTTTTGAATCAAATCGTGTCCGGATCGTGAGGGCGGCATTCGCCACAAATGTGGCGTCCGTGCTAGAGCTGCGCCGGGGATTTTGCGTTGAATCGGGGTTTGCTCAGATGAGTTCCAACGGATCTGCACCGGCAAAGGCCGGCTTGCGCGTCGGCGTCATTGGCGCCGGCGTGATGGGCAGCAACCACGCGCGCGTGCTGAGCGGCTTGCCCGGCGTCAGCCTTGTCGGCGTCGTCGATCCTTCGCCGGCCCATCGCACGCGGGCGATGGAGCTTGCCAATTGCACGGGCTTCGAGACGCTCGACCAGCTCTTCGCCGAAGGCGTCGATGCCGTCACCATTGCGGCGCCGACCCATCTGCATCACGAGGTCTCGCTCGCCTGCATCGCCAAGAACATCCACGTGCTGGTCGAGAAGCCGATCGCCTCCACGGTCGCGGAAGGCCGCGAGATCGTCACCGCCGCGCAAAAGGCCGGCGTGACGCTGATGGTCGGCCATGTCGAGCGCTTCAATCCGGCGGTCGCCGCCGTCAAGCAGGCGATCGCGGGCGAAGATATCCTCTCCATCGCGATCACGCGCGTCGGCCCGTTCCCGCCGCGCATGTCCAACGTCGGCGTCGTCATCGATCTTGCCGTGCATGACATCGACCTGATCCGCTGGTTCACCGAATCCGACATCGTCGAGGTGCAACCGCAATTGTCGAGCGCGATCGCCGAGCGCGAGGACATCGCGCTGCTGCAGTTCCGCACCGCCAACGGCGTGCTCGCCCACATCAACACCAACTGGCTGACCCCGTTCAAGGCGCGCAGCGTCACGGTCGCGACCCGCGGCAAATACGTGATGGGCGATCTCCTGACGCGTCAGGTCACCGAATGCTTCGGCTTCAAGCCGGACGGCAGCTATTCGATGCGGCATCTGCCGGTCGGCCATGACGAGCCGCTTCGCGCCGAGCTGATCGCGTTCCTCAAGGCCGTGCGTAACGGCGAGACGCCGGCGGTCACGGGCGACGAAGGCGTTGCCAGCCTCGAGATCGCGACGCAGTGCCTGGAAACGCCGTCCCGCCCCGCAGCCACGTCGTCCGCCCGCAAGGGTCCGCGCCGCGTCGCCGGCTGATCCTTTTCCATGTCGACCATTCAAGAAGGCGCCAAGAACCAGGCCATGAACCAGCATCTGCGTTCCGAACTCATTCCCTTCGTCGACGTCGCCTCGCAGCGCCGCCGGCTCGGCGATTCGCTCGATACAGCCGTGAAGCGCGTTCTCGACCATTGTCAGTTCGTCAACGGCCCTGAAGTCGCCGAGCTCGAGAAGCAGCTTGCGGCCTATTGCGGCGCCAAGCACGTCATCGGCTGCTCCAGCGGCACCGATGCGATCCTGATCGTGATGATGGCGAAGAATGTCGGGCCGGGCGACGCCGTGCTGTGTCCGTCCTTCACCTTCATCGCGACGGCTTCGCCGGTGGCGCGGACCGGCGCGACGCCTGTTTATGTCGACGTCGATGAGGCGACCTTCAACATGAGCCCGGAATCGCTGAAGCGCGGCATCGCGACCGCCCGCAAGCAGGGCCTCAAACCGGTCGCGGTCATTCCGGTCGACCTGTTCGGCCAGCCCGCCGATCACGACGCCATTGCCGAGATCGCCAAGGCGGAAGGCCTGTTCGTGCTTGACGACGCCGCGCAGGGCTTTGGTGCGAGCTACAAGGGCCGCAAGCTCGGCACGCTGGCGCTCGCCACCGCGACCAGCTTCTTCCCCGCAAAACCGCTTGGCTGCTTCGGCGACGGCGGCGCGATCTTCACCGATGACGACGAGCTCGCGGCGACGCTGCGCAGTATCCGCGTGCACGGGCAGGGCGTCGATAAATACGACAACGTCCGCCTCGGCCTGACCGGCCGGCTCGACACCATGCAGGCCGCGATCCTGATCGAGAAGCTGAAGATCTTCGACGACGAGATCGCTGCCCGCAACAAGGTCGCCGAACGCTACGCGCGAGGACTCAGCAATGTGGTCACCGTACCGCGCGTTGCTCCCGGCAATACATCGGTCTGGGCGCAGTACACGATCCGTCTCCCTGAGGGCACCGACCGCGACGGCTTTGCCGCCGCGCTGAAGGCCCAGGGTGTGCCGACCGCGATCTATTACGGCAAGTCGATGCATCAGCAAACCGCCTACAAGCAGTATCCGGTTGCAGAAGGCGGCCTGCCGGGCTGCGAGAGCCTGTCGCAGGACGTCATCAGCCTGCCGATGCACGCTTATCTGACCGAAGCCGATCAGGAGCGAATCATCGCGGCCGTGCGCGGCGCGATTGCGGGCTGATTTCGCCGTTATTCTTTACCTCTCCCGCTTGCGGGAGAGGTCGGATCGCGCAAGCGATCCGGGTGAGGGTTCTCTCCTCTGGGGGCTCAATTGCGGAAACACCCTCTCCCCAACCCTCCCCGCAAGCGGGGGAGGGAGCGGACCTGCGCCGCAGCTTGCACCTAGACCTAATCTCGCCATGCTCTAAAACATACGCATGCTCGGACGCATCTTCACGGTTGGCGGATATACGCTGCTCTCGCGGCTGACGGGATTTGCCCGCGACATCATGCTCGCGGCGATCCTCGGCGCCGGCCCCGTGGCCGACGCCTTTTTCGTGGCGCTGCGGCTGCCCAATCATTTCCGCGCGATCTTTGCCGAAGGCGCGTTCAACGCCGCCTGGGTGCCGGCCTATGCCCACGTCCATGGCGAGCGCGGGGAGGGGGCGGCAAGATTGTTCGCCGACCGCATCTTCACGCTGCTGCTGGCCTCGCAAGTGGTGCTGCTGATCGTCGCCTGGCTGTTCATGCCGCAGGCCATGAGCATTCTGGCGCCCGGCTTTAGCGAGGATGTCGAGCAGCGCAGGCTCGCGATCGAGCTCACCCGGATCACCTTTCCCTATCTGCTGCTGATCACGCTGGTCACGCTCTATGGCGGCATGCTCAACGTGATGCAGCGCTTCGCCAGCGCTGCGGCGGCCTCGATCTTCCTCAACATCTCGATGATGATGACGCTGGCGCTCGCTGTCTGGTTTCCCAGCGCGGGCCATGCCGCCGCCTGGGGCGTCCTGATCTCGGGCTTCCTGCAATATTTCCTGCTGGCGGGCGATCTCGCGCGCCATGGCGGCCTGCCGCGCTTTGCGCCACTCAAGCTCGACGAAGACGTCCGCGGCTTCTTCAGGGCGCTCGGGCCCGCGACGCTGGGTTCGATGGGCACGCAGGTCGCGCTGTTTGCCGACACCATCATCGCGACCTTCCTGCCCGCGGGCGCGCTGTCGGCGCTCTACTATGCCGACCGCCTCAACCAGCTGCCGATCGGCGTGATCGGCATCGCCATCGGCACGGTGCTGCTGCCGGAGATGTCGCGGCGGATCACCGCCAACGACCATGACGGCGCGATGAAGGCGCAGCGCCGCGCGTTCGATTTCACGCTGCTGTTCTCGGTGCCGTTCGTCGCCGCCTTCCTCACCGTGCCCGACGCGATCATGCGTGCGCTGTTCGCCCGCGGGGCGTTCTCGAAGGCCGATGCCGCCGTCGCCGGCGCCACGCTCGCCGCCTATGCCATCGGTCTGATCCCCTTCGTGCTGATCCGCAGCGCGGTCGCGACCTTCTATGCGCGCAAGGACACGGCGACGCCGGTTCGAGCGTCACTGACCGGCATCGCGGTCAACGTCGCCCTGAAGGTCGCCTTGATGGGATCGCTCGCCCAGATCGGCCTGGCGCTCGCAACAGCCGTCGGTGTCTGGACCAATCTGCTGCTGGTGCTCTTCTTCGCAGTGCGGCGGGGCTTTCTCGTGCTGGACCGTGCCTGGCTGTTGTCGCTGGCCAAATTCCTGCTGACCGGCATCATCCTGGCCGCCGCCTTCTGGCTGATCGCGCGGTTCAGCGGCGCCAATCTTGCCTCGATGCACTTCCAAGACGAACTGACGCTGGTCCTGTTGGCCCTCGGGGGCACAATCGTCTACGCGCTCGCGATCCTGGTTCTGTTCGGCCGCCGCTGGCTAGTCTCGCTGGTGCGCGGCTAGCTTCTTCGAATTTTCAACGCATTGACGGCTCGACCTTGTCGGCACGGACCAGTCTCGATCGTCCTTGGATGGACACATCGCGGAAGTGCGGTGGATGGACCCTGCACACGTGAAGTGATGCCGTCACCTCGATCCGGCAAAATCGAACCAGGAGCACTGTTTATGAGGATCACCGTCGAAACCAACGTAGCAGCCCCCATCGATCAGGTCTGGCGCGCTTATACGACGCCTGCCGACATCATGAAGTGGAACGCCGCGTCCGACGACTGGCATACGACCAAGGCTACCGTCGACCTGCGAGAAGGCGGTGCCTTCTCATCTCGCATGGAGGCCAAGGACGGCAGCATGGGCTTTGACTTTGCCGGCACCTACACGAAGATCGTCGAGCACAAGCGGATCGAATACGCTTTCGGCGAGCGAAAAGCCGAAGTCGAGCTTGTGCCGGGACCGAAGGGCATTCTCGTCCGCGTTGTCTTCGATGGCGAATCGACGCACTCGGTCGAGCAGCAGCAAGGCGGTTGGCAGGCCATCCTCGACAACTTCGCACGACACGTGGAAGCGAGGCAGAAGAAGTCGTGAAGGCGTGCAGGGGGAAGAGATGAGATTCCCGACAGGCGTCGTCGGCTCTGACGGAAACTGAACCGTCGGGGAATGATCGGCTTCGGCTCATTGGCTAACCTCTCAGAGCGGTCGCAAAACGTCCGCTTGACTCCCATTGGCCGATGATTGGCCGGCACGACCAATGTGCTCATTGCGACCTGTGAGGGGTTTTCCGAGCGGGCCTGGGACGTCCGCAGGACCATCGATCTTCACAGGGAAATGAGCGAGCCACGACCTTTCCATCCCATCCCCTTCTGACCGGCAGACCGTGCCCAGCCAAAGCCATTTGCCTTGCCAGTTTTTCCACGGCAATATGCCGGCAAAACAACCATAGGACGGGACAAGAAAATGGCGGCTCCCATCAAGTTCGGCGTTGGCCAAAGCGTGCTGCGCAAGGAGGATGATGCACTCATCCGCGGCAAGGGCCGCTACACCGACGATTACGCGCCGCAGGCCGCGTTGCGCTGCCTGATGCTGCGCTCGCCGCATGCGCATGCCAAATACACCATCGATGCGAGCCGCGCCCGCGGGCTTCCCGGCGTCGCGCTGATCCTGACCGCCGACGACGTCAAGGATCTCGGCAATCTGCCCTGCCTGTTCAATCTCGAAACCGATCCCTTCACCGGCCCGCCTTACCCGATCCTCGCCAAGGACGAGGTGCGCCATGTCGGCGATTCCATCGCCTTCGTCGTGGCTGAGACCATCGACCAGGCCCGCGACGCGATCGAGGCGATCGAGGTCAAATGGAGCCCGCTGCCGGCTGTGACCGGCGTCGTCAACGCCATCAAGAAGGGCGCGCCGCAGGTGTGGCCGGACAAGGCCGGCAATGTGCTGTTCGACGTCTCGATCGGCGACAAGGCCGCGACCGAAGCTGTGTTTGCCAAGGCGCATGCAGTCGCCGAAATCTCGATCGTCAATCCGCGTGTGGTCGCGAGCTTCATGGAGGCGCGCGCTGCCGTGTGCGAATACGACGCCAAGCGCGACCATCTGACGCTGACGGTCGGCAGCCAGGGCAGCCATCGCCTGCGCGACATCCTCTGCCAGAACGTGCTGAACATCCCGACCGACAAGATGCGGGTGATCTGCCCCGACGTCGGCGGCGGTTTTGGCACAAAGCTGTTTCCATATCGGGAATACGCCCTCCTGGCAGTCGCCGCGCGACAGCTGAAGAAGGCGGTGAAATGGGCGGCCGACCGCACCGAGCATTTCATGGGTGATGCGCAAGGCCGCGACAACGTCACCACCGCGAAGATGGCGCTGGCTGAGGACGGCAAGTTCCTCGCGATGGATTGCGACCTGATGGGCGACATGGGCGCGTATCTGTCGACCTTCGGCCCCTACATCCCGCATGGCGGCGCCGGCATGCTGCCGGGCCTCTACGATATCCAGGCGTTCCATTGCCGGGTGCGCACCATCTTCACCAACAGCGTGCCGGTCGATGCCTATCGTGGCGCGGGTCGGCCCGAAGCGGCTTATGTCATCGAGCGCCTCGTGGATGCCTGCGCGCGAAAACTCGACATGACGCCGGACGCCATCCGCCGCAAGAATTTCATTCAGCCGAAGGCGCTGCCCTACAAGACCGCGACCGGCAAGATCTACGATTCCGGCGACTTCGCCGCGCATCTCAAGCGCGCGATGGAGATCGCCGAGTGGAAGGAGTTTGGAAAGCGCGCAAAGCTCGCCAAGAAGAACGGCCTGATCCGCGGCATCGGGCTTGCGAGCTACGTCGAGGTCTGCGGCACCATGGGCGAGGAGACCGCCAATGTGCGGATGGATCCCAATGGCGACATCACCGTCCTGATCGGCACGCAGTCGAGCGGGCAGGGCCACCAGACCGCCTATGCGCAGATCGTCGCCGAGCAGTTCGGTGTTGCGCCCGAGCGCGTGCACGTCCACCAGGGCGACACCGATATGATCGCCACGGGCCTCGGCACCGGCGGCTCGGCCTCGATTCCCTCAGGCGGTGTCAGCGTCGAGCGTGCGACCCGCGAACTCGGCGCGAAGCTTAAGGAGATCGCGGCGCAGGCGTTGGAGGCCAGTGCCGGCGACCTCGAGATTTCAGAAGGCGTGGTGCGCATCGCCGGCACCGACCGTTCGATCTCGTTCGCCGATCTCGCCAAGCGCCCCGGCGCCGACCCGTCGAAGCTGAACGCGAGTGCAACCTTCGCCAGCGCCGATGGCACCTATCCGAACGGCACGCATGTCGCCGAAGTCGAGATCGATCCGGCCACCGGCATCATCAAAATCGTCAACTACGTGATCGTCGACGATTTCGGCAAGACGCTCAATCCGCTGCTGCTGGCCGGCCAGGTGCATGGCGGCGCCATGCAGGGCATCGGCCAGGCGCTGATGGAGCAGGTGGTCTATGGCGCCAGCGACGGCCAGCTCATCACCGCGACCTTCATGGACTACGCGCTGCCGCGCGCGGCGGACGGGCCTGCCTTCGTGTTCGAGACAGCCAACGTTCCCTGCACGACCAATCCGCTGGGGGTGAAGGGCGCGGGCGAGGCCGGCGCGATCGGCTCCTGCCCGGCCGTCGTCAACGCCATCGTCGACGGGCTCTGGCGCGAATACAAGATCGACCACATCGACATGCCCGCGACCGCGGAGCGGGTGTGGATCGCCATCAACGAGCACCATCGCCGTCACAGCCTGTAAACGGCGATCTCCGCGGCGGGAATAAACACCCGCCGCCGGGTTCTATCATGATGGCGCTCCCCCAACCCATACAAGCCGGAGAAACAAGCCGATGAAACGGATGATGATTGTCGTGGGCACGTTGGTGCTAGGTGCGGGCGCCGTGATGGCGCAACAGGAGATTGCCGTCCAGCAGGACAATCTGATGCGCTCGCAGGCCAAGAGCCTCTACACCGTCATCCAGAAGATGACCAAGGGCGACATCCCCTACAACCAGAAGGCCGTCGACGAGGCGATCGCCAATCTCGAGGGCGACGTCGCCAAGATTGCCAAGACGTTCGAGGTCAATCCCAAGCAGGACGTCGTGAACGCGACCTATGGGGCGTCGTCGAAGGTTTGGCAGAACAAAGCCGATTTCGACTCCAAGATCCCACCGGTCCAGAAGGCGATCGCGGACGTCAAGGGCAAGATCACCGACGTGGCGAGCCTGAAGGCCGCCTATACCGCGATCAACGATCGCTGCACCGATTGCCACGAGACGTACCGGCTGAAGCTGAAGTAGCGGCCGTAGCTTGTCGCCCGGACGGAGCGAAGCGAAATCCGAGGAGCGTGCGCGAGCCGACAGGTCCATCCCGAATTCCGCTTTTGCTCCCTCTGGGCTGCGGGAACACGGCCGCCAGCCGCGAAGTCTGCACGCGCAGCGCAGCAGCAAATTATGTTCGCAAGGCCTGACGGATCGCTGTCGGAGCAGTTATCTTTGCTCAACCAGGAACAGCGAGACAAGCCATGGTGAAACCGTTCCCGTCGAAGACGCACATCGGCAACCATATGCTGCATCCCGAAACGCTGATGCTGACCTATGGCTATGATCCGCAATTGTCGGAAGGCGCCGTCAAGCCACCGGTGTTCCTGACCTCCACGTTCGTGTTCAAGACGGCCGAGGATGGGCAGGACTTCTTCGATTTCGTCTCCGGCCGGCGCGAGCCTCCGGAAGGGATGGGTGCGGGCCTGGTCTATTCGCGCTTCAATCATCCCAACAGCGAAATCGTCGAGGACAGGCTCGCGATCTACGAGCGCACCGAGAGCTGTGCGCTGTTCTCATCGGGCATGGCGGCCATCGCAACCACGATCCTGGCTTTCGTCCGCCCTGGCGATGTCATTCTGCACTCCCAGCCGCTCTATGGCGGGACGGAAACCCTGCTGACGAATACGCTTGCGCGTCTGTCGATCGGCGCCGTCGGCTTCGCCGATGGTGTTGACGAAGCTGTGGTCAGCCAGGCCGCGGAAGAGGCCATGGGCAAGGGCCGGGTCTCGATGATCCTGATCGAAACCCCGGCCAACCCGACCAACGGGCTGGTCGACGTCGCGATGATGCGCCGTGTCGCCGACGTCATCGGAAAGAAGCAAGGACACGTCCCGATCATCGCCTGCGACAATACGCTGCTCGGACCGGTGTTTCAGCGGCCGATCGAGCACGGCGCGGATATTTCCTTGTACTCGCTCACTAAATATGTCGGCGGTCATTCAGACCTGATCGCGGGCGCCGCGCTCGGCGCGAAGGCGGTCGTGAAAGGCATCAAGGCGCTCCGGGGCGCCATCGGCACCCAGCTCGATCCGCATTCCTGCTGGATGATCAACCGGTCGCTCGAGACGCTGAGCCTGCGGATGGAAAAGGCCGATGCGAATGCGCGCCTCGTGGCCGACTATCTGCGCGACCATCCCAAAGTGGCCAAGGTCCACTATCTCGGTCATCACGAAGCGGCTTCGCCGGCCGGACTTGTGTTCGCGCGGCAATGCTCAGGTGCGGGATCCACGTTCTCGTTCGACATCGTCGGCGGCAAGGCGGCGGCCATGAAATTCCTCAACGCGCTGCAGATCCTCAAGCTGGCGGTGAGCCTTGGTGGAACGGAGTCGCTTGCGAGCCTGCCTGCCACCATGACCCATTCCGGCGTTCCCGCCGATATCCGCCGGAAAATCGGCGTCCTCGATTCCACGATCCGGCTGTCGATCGGCATCGAACACCCCTCGGACCTGATCGCCGACCTCGCGCAGGCGTTGAATGCGGCCGAACCTGACGTGTGACGTATGCGCCAGCGCGGGCTACGTGAATCGAAAAGGGCGGTTGCGTAAGCAGCCGCCCTTTTGTCGGACAGTGCGAAAGGTTACTTCATCACCTGACCGCGGATCTCTCCGCCCGGATTGGCCGCGGTGTGGATGTTGACGTAGAGCTTGCCGGCGAGCAGATCGGCGGCCTGCGCGTCGGTCAATGTCGCCGAGCCCTCCGCCGGGCTCTTGGCGGCGCCGGGGATCGGGACCGCGACGCCGGCGTTCTTGCCGGCCTCGGCAGGTCCGTGGAAATGCGCGGCGGTGGCGGGGCCGGACAGGCCGGAATAGGTGAGCTTCCAGGACAGCTTCTTGCTGGCGGCGTCGTAGTCCAGATCGGCCGTTCCGGTGCCGCTGCTGGTCGTTGCGGGCACCTCGGACTTGGCGTCGAGCGTTGCTTTCAGCTTTTCCGCGCTGGCCGAACCCGCAAAGGCAACGGCGCCGAGCACTGACATGGCGATAACGGTCTTGTTCATGACTCTTCTCCCTGCTGAACCCGTTTGGGCTGCCAAACTTCCAACAGCCGGCATTTCAGT
Organism: Bradyrhizobium sp. LB8.2; assembly: GCF_040548035.1. NCBI lineage: Bacteria > Pseudomonadati > Pseudomonadota > Alphaproteobacteria > Hyphomicrobiales > Nitrobacteraceae > Bradyrhizobium > Bradyrhizobium sp. LB8.2. The sequence continues at coordinate 118,767 of NZ_JBEPQV010000025.1, forward strand.
TTATTCCCGTTTCAGGCCGCGGTGGGCTAAATTCTTCGTGGTTGGAGCGACGAAGACATCGGTCATAAGGTTCGCGGCGATGCACGAAGGGACCGTATGTTGCGACGAACAATCTCCGTGGCGCTGCTCGCCGCACTCGCCGCAGCCGGCGTCTACTGGTGGCTCAGCGCGCCGGTGGTGGCGGCCGCCGGTGGCGCGCCTGCCCACGTGCCTGATCTTGCCAATGGCGAGGTGATGTTCAACGCCGGCGGCTGCGCCTCATGCCATGCCGTCCCCGACCAGCCCGATCGCCTCAGGCTCGGCGGCGGCGTCGCGATCAAGTCGCCGTTCGGAACGTTCTACGCGCCGAACATCTCCTCCGATCCGACCTACGGCATCGGCAAATGGAGCGATGCCAAATTCGTCAACGCGGTGATGGGCGGGGTCTCGCCGGACGGACAGCATTATTTTCCGGCCTTTCCCTATACCTCGTATCAGGATGCCAGGCGCGTGGACGTGCTCGATCTCTTCGCCTATCTGAAAACACTGCCGGCCGTTGCAGGCAAGGTGCGCGACCACGATGTGCGCTTTCCCTTCGACATCCGGCGCAACGTCGGCATCTGGAAACTTTTGTTTATGGACGGCAAGCCTTTCGTCGCCGACAGCGCGAAGTCGCCGCAATGGAATCGTGGCGCCTATCTCGTCAACAGTTTTGGCCATTGCGCGGAATGCCACAGCCCGCGCAATGCGCTTGGCGGCATCATCGCCGGAGAACGCTTCGCCGGCGGGCCCAATCCGGAAGGCGAGGGCTGGGTGCCCAACATCACGCAGAAGGGCCTTGGGGAGTGGAGCGCGAAGGATATTGCCTATCTCCTGAAGACCGGCGAACTCCCCGACGGCGACAGCGTCGGCGGTGCGATGACGCGGGTGATCAAGAACACCTCGCAATTGCCGGACGAGGATCGCGCGGCGATGGCGGACTATCTCAAATCGCTGCCGCCGGTGGACGGTCCGCCGCGACCGAAGCGCAAAGAAGGAAGCTAGGTCGCGCCAAACGCCTTGAAGGTGATGATGGTCAGGGTGTCCTGGATGCCCGGCAGCACCTGCACCTTCTCGTTGACGAAGTGGCCGATATCGGTGTCGTTGTCGACGTAGAACTTCACCAGCAGGTCGTATTGACCGGCCGTGGAATAGATCTCGGAGGCGATCTCGGCTTCGGCAAGCGCATTGGCGACCACATAGGACTGGCCGAGCTTGCATTTGATCTGGACGAAAAAAGGAACCATTGCAGTCACTCCGAAGGCATATCTGACCGGCTAATAGGCCAAAACCGGCCGGATTTGGCAAGCGAACTTGCTGCCTCTGTATATGCGCGCTAGGAGGGGCCATGCTCCCCAGGAAGCGGAAAGTCGGCCCATGATCACCCCCGTGGCGCTCACCATCGCCGGCTCCGATTCGAGCGGCGGTGCCGGCATCCAGGCAGACCTGAAGACCTTTGCCGCGCTCGGTGTCTTCGGCGCTTCCGCCATCACGGCGCTGACGGCGCAGAACACGCGCGGCGTCACCGGCATTCACGCCGTGCCGGCCGAGTTCGTCACCGCGCAGATCGACGCGGTATTCTCCGATATCGAGGTCGGCGCGGTCAAGATCGGCATGGTGGCGCAAGCCGCCAGCATCGATGCGATCGCGGCCGCACTGTCGCGCTGGAAGCCCCAACACATCGTGCTCGATCCCGTGATGGTGGCGACATCGGGTGATCGCCTGCTCGCGTCCGAAGCCATCGACGCCCTGCGCATCAAACTGATGCCGCTGGCCTCGGTGATCACGCCCAATCTGCCGGAAGCTGCGGCTCTGCTCGACGAGCCGGTTGCGACTAGCGAGGCCGAGATCGAGAGCCAGGGGCGCCGGCTGCTGGCGTTGGGCTGCCGTGCGGTCTTGATCAAGGGCGGGCACGGCGAGGGCGCCGAGAGCACCGACTATTTCGTCGATGCCAAGACCACGATCGCGCTCGCCGCGCCGCGCGTGGCCACAAGCAACACCCATGGCACAGGCTGCTCGCTGTCCTCGGCGGTCGCCGCCGGGCTGGCCAGAGGCGAGGATCTCGAGCGCGCCGTGCGCAACGCCAAGGCCTGGATCAGCGCGGCGATCGCGGCCGCCGACCGCTTCAGCGTCGGCCACGGCCACGGGCCGATCCATCATTTCCACAGATTTTACTGAGACCGGCCGCGAGCGCGCGGCCGTTAACCCATCCAGCCAGCAGTTCCGGGTTCTTGCGGAGGTTGCTGCGGCGTGATGTCGCCTGATTGTCGCATGCGACTGATATTCGCGGGGAGGGCAAGGCAAGGCGCGATTCGTATCCGAGGGTGCGTCAAAGGTTCAATTGGTCATCCCCCTGTCACGGGACATTGTTACAGGCTGTCGCATGGGAAGTTACGATGTGAGTGACGAGAGCCCTGAGCGGCGCTTTCGCACGTTGTTCATCTCCGACGTTCATCTCGGAGCCCGCGGTTCTCAAGCCGACCTTCTGCTCGACTTCCTGCGTTTCCATGATGCAGACACGATCTATCTCGTCGGCGACATCGTCGACGGCTGGGCGCTGAAATCGAGCTGGCATTGGCCGCAATCGCATAACGACCTCGTCCAGAAGCTTTTGCGCAAGGCGCGCAAGGGCGCGAAGGTCATCTACATCCCCGGCAATCACGACGAGTTCCTGCGCAACTATTACGGCACGCATTTCGGCGGCATCGACGTCGTCGAGAACACTGTCCACACCGGCGCGGACGGCAAGCGCTATCTCGTCATCCACGGCGACATCTTCGACCTCGTGGTGCAGAACGCGCGCTGGCTCGCCCATCTCGGCGACAAGGCCTACGACTTCGCGATCCAGATGAATCGCTTCGTCAATTTTTTCCGGCGCATGTTCAAAGTGCCCTATTGGTCGCTGTCGCAATGGGCCAAGCAAAAGGTCAAGAACGCGGTCAACTATATCGGCGCGTTCGAGCAGGCGCTCGCCGCCGAGGCGCGGCGCCATGACGCCGATGGTGTGATCTGCGGCCACATCCACTACGCCGTGATCCGCAACGAGGGCGGCATCCGCTACATGAATTGCGGCGACTGGGTCGAGAGCTGCACGGCGCTGGTCGAGCACGACGACGGCCGTTTCGAGATCATCACCTGGGCGGACCAGGCCGAGAAGCCGGCACAGATCCCGCAGGTCGCAGCCAAAGCTGCATAACAAGGGCAGCCTGATGCGCATCCTGGTCGCGACCGACGCCTGGCACCCGCAAGTCAACGGTGTGGTTCGGACGCTGACCAAGCTTGCCGACGCCGCCAAAAGCCTCGACGTCGAATTCTCGTTCCTGACGCCGCAATCGTTCCGCACCTTTGCGATGCCGAGCTATCGTGACGTGCGGCTGGCCATGCCGCGCCCGGCGCGGATCGCGAAGCTGATCGAAGAGGCGCACCCGGACAGCATCCACATTGCGACGGAAGGTCCGATCGGCCTGATGGTCCGCCGCTATTGCCGCCAGCGCAAGCTGCCCTTCACGACCAGCTTCCACACCCGCTTTCCCGAATATGTCCGCGCCCGCGTGCCGGTGCCGGGCTCGCTGATCTGGCGGGCGCTGCGCCGATTCCACAGCCCCAGCCGCGCCGTGATGGCGGCAACGCCTGCGCTCGCCCGCGAGCTGACCGAGCGCGGCTTCGACAATGTGGTGCTGTGGCCCCGCGGCGTCGACACCCATTTGTTCCATCCTCGCGCGATCGATCTCTGTTTGCCGGCACCGGTGTTCCTCTCGGTCGGCCGGGTCGCGGTGGAGAAGAACCTCGAGGCATTCCTTGACCTCGATTTGCCCGGCACCAAGGTGATCGTCGGCGACGGTCCGGCGCGTGTCGCGCTGGAGGAGGCGTATCCGGACGCGATCTTCCTCGGCGAGAAGCACGGCGAGGAGCTGGCCGACATTTACGCGGCCGCCGACGTCTTCGTGTTTCCGAGCAAGACCGACACTTTTGGCCTGGTCCTGCTCGAAGCGCTGGCAAGCGGCCTGCCGGTTGCGGCTTTCCCGGTGAAGGGGCCCCGCGACGTGATCGGCGATGCGCCAGTCGGGGCGCTCGATCACGATCTGCGCAGCGCCTGCTTCGCCGCGCTCGACATCTCCCGTCAGGACTGCGTCGAATTCGCCGCCAACTACACCTGGGATGCCTCGGCCCGGGCTTTTATCGACAGCATTTTGGCGGTCGGCGCGGTACTGCCGGGCCGGAACGGGGCGGAGCCGGCGCGCTTCGTCGCCTGAGCGGAAGAAATCCTCGCGTGGAGGTGTCTTGCCCGCGGCTCGATAGCCGCGATATGGTCGGTCATGACCGAACAGCTCCTCCCGATCGGCCCTGCCGATATCGATGCCGCAGCACGCGTGATCGCGCCCTTCGCCGTCCGCACCCCGCTGCTGTCCTTTCCCGTGCTCAACGAGCGCGTCGGCGCAAAGGTGTTCCTGAAGCCGGAGATGCTCCAGCGCACCGGTTCGTTCAAGTTTCGCGGTGCTTTCAACAAGGTCGCCTCGATCCCGCAGGACAAGCGCGCCGGTGGCGTGGTCGCGTTCTCCTCCGGCAACCATGCCCAGGGCGTGGCGGCGGCGGCAAAAATCCTCGACATGCAGGCGACCATCGTGATGCCCGCGGATGCGCCGCTGTCCAAGCGCGAGCGCACCAAATCCTATGGCGCCGAGGTCGTGCTGTACGACCGCGATCGCGACGACCGCGAGGCGATCTCGCGCGGCATCGCCGAGAAGCGCGGCGCAACGCTGGTCAGGCCCTATGACGATCCCTTCGTGATCGCAGGCCAAGGCACTGCCGGTCGCGAGATTGCGGAAGACATGGCAGCGCTCGGTCTCGCCCCTGACATCGTGGTCGCGCCGGCCTCCGGCGGTGGCCTGATCGCGGGCGTCGCGACGGCAGTAAAGGCGCGCTATCCGTTAGCCCAAATCGTCGTCGCCGAGCCCGAATCGTTCGACGATCACGGCCTTTCGCTGACCGCAGGTCATCGCGAGCCACACGGGCCGGCAGGCCGCACCATCTGCGATGCGCTGATGGCCCTGATCCCAGGCGAGATGACGTTTGCGATCAACAGCAAGCTGCTCGCGCGCGGCGTGACCGCGTCGGACAAGGAAGTCGGCGCGGCCGTCGCATTCGCCTATCGCGAGCTGAAGCTCGTGGTCGAGCCGGGCGGAGCGGTAGGATTGGCCGCGCTGCTTGCGGGGCGTCTTGATGTTGCCGGCAAGAACGTCGTCATCGTGCTCTCCGGCGGCAATGTCGACGCCGATCTGTTCGCGGAGCTGGTGGCCTGATTTTCTAATCGTCTCACATGAAGAAGGGGCAGAGCGTTGCCGCTCTGCCCCTTTCTGTATTTTCGTTTGGTGGATTCGAACTTGCCGCTTGCTCGGTGCAACCTCTCCCGCTTGCGGGGGAGGTCGGCGCGAAGCGCCGGGTGGGGGCTGTTTCCTCTTGGGGAGTCTCCGTGCGGAAGCACCCTCTCCCCAACCCTCCCCCGCAAGCGCTATCGGATTCACACATCGGCCATTCGCAGTGAGGCGCCAAATTTGATGCGCTGGAGGGCTTCGAGCCCCAAGCGCATGGTTTTTGGTCCCGGC